>NZ_PQLN01000160.1:0-5617 GCF_002919855.1 Aeromonas sp. ASNIH8
GATTACGACGACATCCTTGATGCCTGCACATCGGCCTGGAAGCACTTTATTGCCGATGTGGAGCGGGTGATGTCACTTTGTAGCCGAGATTGGATAAAACTGACCTAATGTTTAATCCGATTGGTATTAGTCTGATCAATGCGCAAAATATAGTCTATTACATCGAAAAAAATTGCTATTCAGTCAATATCACTGCCTTTCAAACGGCTCAATCTCTCTTTCTCACCTAGTTGAGCTTCAAGTATCTCCGGCTCAAACGCTATTCCCTTCCTTGATAATCACTATCGCCGGAAACGGGAGTGACAAGTACTTCAGGATCCATAGACTGTTTCTTTCATATACAAGGAGCTGTCTATGTTGGGGATCCACGATCTGGCGTTGTTTATCGTTTCTGGCCTGCTGCTGAACATGATGCCTGGGCCTGACTCCTTGCTCATCATGCTGCGCAGCGGTTCCCAGGGATGGCGTGCAGGGTCCATGGCGGCATTGGGTATCGGGACAGGTACCATGGTGCATGTGTTGGCGGCAGCGCTGGGACTGTCTGCCCTGCTGAGTGCCTCTGCCGAGCTGTTTGCCGTCATCAAGCTGATGGGGGCGCTCTATCTGGTCTATCTCGGCGTGTCCATGCTCTGGCAGAGTGGCACTTCAACGTCTGTGGATGGGGCTGTGGTGGTGCCTGCGCTCTCTTATGGGCACATCTTTCGGCAGGGGTTGCTCACCAATGTCCTTAATCCCAAGGTGGCGCTCTTCTTTCTCGCTTTTGTGCCCCAGTTCATCGAGCCCGCCTCACCGCAAAAGGCGATGGCGTTTATCGTACTGGGCTGCATCTTCAATCTCAACGGCATGATCTGGTGCCATCTGCTGGCGTTTTCCACCGCGTTTGCAAGCCGCAAGGTGCGACTGCCCGCCCGGGTGGCCACCTGGCTGAATCGCGTGATGGGGGGGCTGTTCGTGGGGCTGGGTATCAAGCTGGCGGTGGAGTGAGCAGGTAAACACCGGGCATAGAAAAAGGCGTATCCCATCGCTGGGATACGCCTTCGTCTGCACTGCAGCAGAATGACCGGGATCAGTTCATGCCGTATTATCGCACCACTTGTCTAATGCTGTTTTATGTCGTCCGTGACTTGCTCATATCTAATTGATTTATATCATTTAACCTTCCATTCTTGTCTAAAGTTATCTTAGGGGATATAAGACAGGTGTGGGTTCAAATGTGGGTTCAAAATGGCAATCTCAGATTCAAAACTCAAAGCAATGCTGCGTGGTCACGATGATGATACGCCCAGAAAGGTTGCAGACAGGGATGGGCTATCTGTTCTGTGGAGGAATAGCGGAAAAGTCAGCTTCGTGTACCGCTATCGAATTTTAGGCAAGGCAAAAAACCTAACTCTGGGCTCCTATACCGGCCAAGAGGGGGGGCTGTCGCTTTCCGAAGCAAGGAAAAAGGCGGCGCAATGTCGAGCTTGGTTGGAAGAGGGCAATGATCCCGCCTTGATGACTCGGATCGGGAAAGATGAAAGGCTTAAGCCTGTTACGGTTAAAGATGCACTCGAGTATTGGCTTTGCCATCACGCCGATAAGAAAAGGTCGAACAGTGAGAAGCATCGACAGCAATTTGCGAAGTGGGTCTATCCCCGTATCGGAGATCTTCCCTTGTCAGACTGTGATACTCGTCACTGGTTGAGCGTCTTTGACGAGTACTCGAAGGTAGCACCTGTGGCTAGTGGGTATTGTTTCCAAAACTGTAAGCATGCTCTGAAGTTTTGCCGTGTCCGACAGTTTGCAGTGAGTAATGCGTTGGATGACTTGACCGTCGCTGATGTTGGGCAAAAGGCGAGTAAGCGAGATAGGGTTCTGACGCTAGAAGAACTGCGAACACTATGGGATTGGGCTGAGAAGCTAGGTCTATATTGCTACTACGGAAATTTGGCAAAGATTCTGTTGTCGTTTGGTGCAAGGACTCAAGAAGTTCGGCTATCAGCCCCCGAAGAATGGAATCTAGTCGAAGGTACGTGGACAGTTCCTGCGTCCAACTCAAAAACAGGGAATAAGATCGTGCGGCCAATACCCGATTTTATTCGGCCCACTATCAAGACTCTACTACATGCAGCTGCAGAACAAGCATCCCCGTATCTATTGGGAGAGCTCAAACGTCCCGAAGCAGTAAGCCAGTGGGGAAGGGGGATTTGGAAACGGATCGGGCATAGCACCCCTTGGACATGGCACGATCTCCGAAGGAGTTTGGCGACCCGCCTAAACGAGGCTGGGATTGCCCCTCATGTCGTGGAGCAAATTTTAGGTCATGCTCTACCTGGTGTAATGGCTCACTATGTTCATACGGTTCGGTTACCTGAGCAAAAAATGGCTCTGGAGTTGTGGGGAGGGATCTTGAAACTATCAGAAAAACCGGCAGACAATATTGTGCATCTGCAAGTGGGGTAGGGGAGGAGAGCAACAGCCCTATTCTTCAGATCGATTTGTAGACTGTGTCTATGGAGGTTACACCTAGTGTAACCTCCATTTATTTTTTACCCTGTCTGTATAGCTAGTGTAGTGTGTACAGATATAGTTCTTCAGTGAATAAATAAGAAGATGGCCTATTAGGCCACCTATATTTAGTGTGAATATTGCCGCTGATATTCTTGAACTATCATATCTTCTACAACCTGATAGATCCGGCGGTTTGAATCCTTTGCAATCCTCTTTAGCATTTCTTTCCGCTCTTCGGAAAGTGGAATACTCATAGACTTACGACCTTCTGAGTTTATGCGATTTTTTTGCACAGACCCACTCTTGCTTATCGAGGCCATTAGTATGGTGCGATGTTCTGTCGATAGCAGATCGTAAAGAGTAATCATAGCTTGCTTTGCTTTATTGCTTTTATTTACCCCAGATAAATCAAGCCAAATGGGTGCTGTGAATGCAAGGTAAGTTTTGAATGTATAGTTCCAAGCCCATTCAGCCATCCCCTCGTTCTTTATTAACCAATCCTCCATCTTTGATTTGTTTTTAATTTTGCCCCAAGTATGTGAAAAGTACTCCAATTGTCGTTCTTTTTTTCGTCTAGAAGCTGTCCATAAATCAAAGAAATGAACTATGCATTCCCTCTTTTCTCTGCTACTAGTTACGTGAAGTGGCAAATTCAAATAAAGGTAGATGTATCTATTTTCTCTATGTGAGGATTGGAGGTCAGTTACCGATTCAGGTCGCTCACCGTGCCTGCTCTGCTTTTCATCCTTGATGCTCAGTGATTGTTTGCATTCTAGGGCATCGTCCTTATAAATAGATGACAAAATATAAGCCCAAACAAAATTACATAAACGCTCATTATCAGGATCAATCCAGCTAAAACTTTCCGCACTCAAGCAATGTGCGTTGAAAACATCTAACATCAGTGTCTTTATTGTATTTTGCTCTTCAAAATCCTCTCTATATGGAGATGAGCCTATGTTTTCCAACTCGTTTGCCAGTAGCATTCTTTCTCGTTTTTCGTGTCTATCAGCAACGACATCATATATAAATGATTCCAGCTTGCTTGCCTTATCTTCAATGCTTACCATTGCCGCGCTTCTACGCGGTCGATCATCTCCATTTAAAAAAACGTGGTAGAGAAAGGTGATTTCTCTTTCTTCCTTTTTGGGATGCCATGTCACTTTTGCCATCTGAACCTCACCATCAACCAAACCTGCGATCTAACCCGTAAGAGTCTCTTAAATGGGCGAACCATATCGTGAGGGAAGGGTGACCTTACCCACTGAAATGAAGATTACTATGTAGATTTTACGATGTGAAGTGGCGATTTTTCGTTGATTTAGGATAGAAAAGTAGATTGTTTTATGTTGATTTCAGGCTGATTTTATGCTCATGAAAAAACTTGGGTGTCACAACAACCTTGCCTCAGAGAGGTCCGGCTCCCTTTTTTGCGCGCCGAGCTCGTTCGACCAAAAGACGAGCCACCCTCCTTGCTCCTGTTATCGGAAAGCCAACCAAGTATCTGAGTTCGTATAGGCTTACAGATACATTGACGTTTTGATGCTGCTATATAGGCTTATTACTGCCTCTGTAAGCCTATTTTACAAGATGCCTCTGTTGAAATCTGTTTTTTTTAACTGGCCCGCCCTTCTGATGAAACAACCCACCACATCATCAGGAGCACACCATGAACAACACCATCAAAGTCCTGCGCACCAAAGACCTCATCGCCAAGATTGGCATGGCACGTTCTACCATATACGACTGGCTTGATCCAAAGTCACCTCGCCATGACAACACCTTTCCCAAACCGTTCAAGATTGGCAAATCTTCCATCGGCTGGTTTGAGCATGATGTGGACAGTTGGCTCATCCTTCGGAGTCAGTCCTAAGCCAATATATTTTTCACAGCAATTAGGCTCCTTAACTTCCTGTCATCATACGAACCACTTTACTGCTAATGAGACAGTAAAATAGGCTATCTCTTCTTATATTTACTTTTCACTGTCAGCCACCCTTCATGGTAAGTATAGAGTTTAGGTTTATATATTATTTAATACCATTTATTACCATGCACACTAAGTACGCTACGCATCACCACTCAACGCCATGGATACCCCAGCATCCTATTGCTACACCCGCATACCACTACACCCGTATATATAACCACATTCCACTATGAGCAACTATGCCCGCTATACGCGTGTGTCTAACACACAGCGTAGGGGTAACGCTGCCTGAGCGAGAGCACCATGTTTAATACAGTTAGACTTTTGGATATCCTGACCTTATCACGCAAACTCCAGCATACGACGTTCCCAGTCGTCATCGTGGCATATACTCCTATCCGCGAGCTGCATATAGATTTAGATTATTCGAATGGACCATTATCGACTTGCCTCTTTAACGTATTGGATACCGTGTGTGATTATTTCTACTGTCACACCGAGATATCATCAGCCCACCCTACCATCGAGCTATTCCTGACTTATATGCGAGCAGTACCAAGGCTACACCTCGCCAAGATGGTTTCTCTCAATAGTCAGACTGCTCATAGACTGGCAGATGCTATCAATAACGCCTTGGAAGCCTTCCTAAGCGAGTTAAAGAGTCAGTCGCACCGTAAGCGTCTCAATAACCTTCGACGCGTTGAGAAACGCAATCAGCGCAGCATAGCGACCTATATCAACAGCCTATTCGCTCAACATGCAAAGCTATTATTCATTCGTTTGGATATTGGGTATCGCGAGGCCCACTATCATCGATTAACCGTGGATAACACCTCCGATAACCTGCGTCATTACCTGAGCGTAATACAACGACGATTCAAACACCTTGTGGGATATATCTGGAAGATAGAATATGGTGCCGACCGGCGTTTCCATTTTCACCTCACCTTTATCTTCAACGGGGCTGAGCATCAGCAGGATAAATAACTGATCCCAATAGTGCTACACCTTCGCTGTACCATAGCCATTCCCCGGGAAAGGAGACACGGTATCCATGAAGTGTTTCACTCGGGCCAGCAGGCTGGCCATTCCTCTGCATTGATGATTGCGCGTGATGGTTTCATGTAACTTGTGCCACAGCCGTTCGATGTGATTAACCCAAGGGCTGTAAACTGGCTGGAACACCAGGCAGAACTT
>NZ_PQLN01000161.1:0-5603 GCF_002919855.1 Aeromonas sp. ASNIH8
CGGCCAAGCGATTGGGCCGCTGCCCGCAGGAGTGGCTGAGGGCAGTTGTCAGGTCCTGCATCGAGAAAACCGACTACCCGTTCCCGGAGGAGTTGGTGCTGTCAACACCGTCCCGGTGAACGGTTACGAGCCTTTCATGCTCAGGCTGGCAAGCGAGTAGCGTTCCAGCACCTCCTTTTCCCGATTGGCCACTATCTGGGCACAGTCCGGCTTGGCCTTGGCATCCAGCCTGGAACTGGTTTCCGGCTGGGGTGCAATGAACGGACTACGCTGATCGCTGCGTTGATAGACCATGGGCGAGAAGGGCTTTATCTCCGGCAAAGATTCGATCGGTACCGGCTTTCTGGCCTTGGTCTGTTTGACATACTCATCCATGTCCTCCTGTCCCCCACAGGCCGTCAACAGCAGCGCCGACAAGAGAAGTACGCCCGCTCTCATGCTCATGGCTTTTTCTCCACGGTTTTGCCGTTGTACTTGTAGGTCTTGGCCTGCATGGACATACCGATCAGCTCACCCCCCTTCCCCTGGCTGAGCTGGAAAGAATCCAGGATCACGATGCGCGGCAAAGCAGCCATGTCCGCCGTGAACTTGCCAAGTTCGTGATAAGTGCCCACGACCTCGATGCGCATGGGCAGCTCGGTGGAGAACTCGTGTTTCACCTCTGGCTCCCAGTTGATCCTGTTCAATGTCAAACCGTTGTCGGTGGCAATGAAGCTGATGTCATCCAGCAAACCGGCGACTTCGTGGGTGTTGGGCAGCTGTTTGAGCTGAGTGTCGACCAGATGTTCCAGCTGGACCATCTGCTTTCTGTATGCTTCCAGGTTCGCGGCCAGCATGGCCTTGCTCTCGAATTGTCCCTTGAGCTCGCTCTCTTTTGCAGCTTCACGACCCAGAGCGGCCAGGGAATTGGCAATCACGTAGTAATAGAGTGCCCCGCCAAGCAGAGCACAGCAGAAGAAGACAAAGATGCCCTTGGCGATCGGCGGCCAGCGGGCAATGTCATTGAGATCCAGGTCGTTAAGTTGTTGCAGGTTCATTTTTGCCCCTTAGCCGCGTTGGGTAGCGCCGTGGCAATCTGGAACATCATGGAGAACTGGCTCAGGGCGATGGGGGCCACCTCGGCCGTGAAAATGGTGCTGAGCTGGGATTGTGTCAGCCAGCCGGAACCGTCGATTCGGCGCATCATGCTGGCTACCCTGCCATAGGCTTCGGTCTTTCCCTTCACGTCTATCTTGTTGTTTTGCAGAGCAAGGCTATCAAGATACACCCCATTGGGGACCAGCACCGGTAGCTGATTGAACAGACGCACAGGGATGTTGCGGCGCATCTGCAACTGCTCGATGAGTTGCATGCGGTCAATCAACTCCTTGCGCCGCTCCTTGAGAAGCCTGATCTCCCCAAGCTGGGTGTCCAGGGTTGCCATCTCCTGCTGCAACCGCTGATTGCGCTGCTGCTGGTAACCGATCTGCTGCTGCACCAGCCAGTCTGCGGCAAAGGCGATGGCTGCCGTCCCCGCCAGGAACAGACCGAACAGGATGCCGAATTGTTTCTTCTGACGCTGCGCCCGAGCCTGCCGCCAGGGCAGAAGGTTTATATTTGACATGGTGTGAAGCTCCTCAGTGCCAGCCCGAGCGCCGTCATGTACTTGGCCCCATGAGTCAGCCCCCCCTCTCCCTGCGGCTTGCCAAAGAGTGCAAAGGGATCAGGATGCAGCACCTCGCAGTTGAGCTCGCTGCCGATTTGTCCGGCCAGCCCCGGCAGCAGGCTCCCCCCTCCGGTCAGCACCAGCCTGGAGAGCTCCTTGTTCCCCGAGGAGCTGCAAAACAGCTGCACGTTGCGCCGTATCTGCAACACCAGAGTGCTGAGGTGAGGCAACAGGACATCCACCTCATGATCCGCAGGCAAGGAGCCCTGGAGCTTGGCCAGTTCCGCTTCTTCCATACTCATGCTGTAAAAAGAGGCCAATGCCTGGCTGTATTGATCACCACCAAAATTCTGCAACCGGGAATAGATGATCTGGCCCCGTAGCAGGGCGGCGAAAGTCAGGGCGCTGGCACCGATGTCGACGATGCCAACCGGTTTCTCCGAGGTTTGCAGGTCGGGCAGGCAAGCCAGCACGGCGCGTCCGAGCGCATGGGCCCCCACATCCACCACCATGGTCGTCATGCCTGCCTCCGTCAGGGCACTGACCCGGCCACTGACGCTCTCGGTCCGCGCGGCACTGAGCAGGACCTCCTGACGCCCGTTGTCGCCCGCCATGCCGAGGATTTCAAAATCCAGGCTCACTTCATCGAGGGGAAAGGGGATGAGCTGCTCTGCCTCCAGGTGAACCTGGTTCTCCAGCTCGCTCTCGTTGATGTTGGTATCGACCTGAATGATCTTGGTGATGACATTGGAACCGGTCACGGCCGTGGCCACGTTCTGGCAATCCCCTTGCACGAGCCGCTTGAGCGACTTGAGGGACTGACTGACCCGTTCAATGTCCTGAAGTTGATAGTCGACCAGCGTCCCCCTTGGCATGGGGATCTCGGCAACCGAACCGAGGTGCACCTTGCCGGGACGTCCGCTGATGGTGACGGCCTTGATGGTTTGACTGCCAAAATCAATGCCCGCCAAGGAGACGAGGGATCCCTTACTTAATAGCCCAAACATATACACATCCATGCGTTATTGGGTTTTCGGACTTATTGTAGGACAGCGCGTCATGATGTGACGGCTTAACTCAATATAATGCTCTATCTATCAATGTCATAAAGTTTGTGTCAAAAGTTGACGCCCCTCTCCTTTCGGCCTTGATTGCGGCCCCCTTGGTAATTGTGCCCTGGAGTGCTACCCTCCCGCCTCTTCTCGGGGTCGCCTGTTTGCGGAGAGGAAAACCTCGAATCCGCGAGGGTAAAAAGGCTATACTCTGCGCCCGTTGGCTAATTTTAAGACGATTGGTAGTTCTTCCATGCTGAAATGGCTCGTTCGCCTGTTTATTGTCATGATGCTGGGTGCTGTGCTGGGCGTTGCCAGCCTCATCGGCATCTACTTCTACATCAAGCCCCAGTTGCCGGACGTCAGCGCTCTGCGCGATGTCAAACTGGCTACCCCCATGAAGGTCTACAGCCGGGACGGGGAATTGATCTCCCAGTTTGGCGAAATTCGTCGCATCCCTCTGCGGCTGGACGAAATTCCCCAGTCCATGATCGATGCCGTACTCGCCACCGAAGATGCCCGCTTCTATGAGCACCCGGGCATAGATCCCATCGGCATCATCCGTGCCGCCACCGTCTGGGCCGTCTCCGGCCAGGCGCGCCAGGGCGCCAGTACCATTACCCAGCAGGTGGCTCGCAACTTCTTCCTGAGCAACGAGAAGACTCTTGTACGCAAGATCAAGGAAGTGTTCCTCGCCTGGCGCATCGAGCAGAACCTCTCCAAGGACGAGATCCTCACCCTCTATCTCAACAAGATCCCCCTCGGCTACCGGGCATTCGGGGTCGGCGCGGCCGCCCAGGTCTACTTCGGCAAGGAGGTCAAAGATCTGACCCTGGACGAGATCGCCATCATCGCGGGTCTCCCCAAGGCCCCCTCCATGCTGAACCCGATCCGTTCCCCGGAGCGCGCCTTCGCCCGCCGCAACGTGGTACTGGGTCGCATGCTGGAAACCGGCAAGATCACCCAGGCCCAGTATGACGAAGCCTCCAAGATGCCGGTCAAGGCCCGTTTTCACGGTGCCGAAACTACGCTGAACGCCCCCTATCTGAGCGAGATGGTACGCCAGAAGATGGTGGAGCAGTTTGGTGAAGATGCCTACACCATGGGGCTGCACGTCTACACCACCGTCACCGCCAAGCGTCAGCGCGCCGCCCATCAGGCGCTGCTGGACGGTGTCTTCGACTACGACACCCGCCACGGCTACCGTGGCCCGACCGCCTTGCTGTGGAAAGCCGGTGAAACGGCCTGGGACTACGAGCAGATCATGGCCCATCTGGCCAAGCAGCCGACCTATCAGCCCCTGATGGCCGCCGTGGTCACCCAGCTCGGCGACAAGAGCGCCACCCTGGTGCTCAAGAATGGCAAACAGGCCGAACTGGGCTGGAATGGCATCAAGTGGGCGCGTGCCTTCATCACCGACGATCGCCAGGGCTTTGCCCCGAAATCGGCGCGGGATGTACTGAAAGTCGGCGCCCAGATCTGGGTCAGGGAGAAGGGGGAAGAGTTGCTGCTCTCCCAGATCCCCGACGTCAACGCCGCCCTGGTGGCCATGAACCCGCAAGACGGCGCCATCGAGGCCCTGGTCGGCGGCTTCAGCTTCGAGCTCTCCAAGTTCAACCGGGTCGATCAGGCCCGTCGTCAGGTCGGCTCCAACATCAAGCCTTTCCTCTATGCCACCGCGCTGGAGCAGGGCTATACCCTGGCGTCCCTCATCAACGATGCACCGATCAACCAGTGGGATCCTGCCAAGGGCCCCATGTGGCAGCCCAAGAACTCGCCCGCCATCTATGAAGGGCCGACCACATTGCGCCTCGGCCTTGCCAAGTCCAAGAACGTGATGTCGGTCCGCCTGATGCGCGCCATCGGGCTGGATACCTATATCGACGGCCTGACCCGCTTCGGCTTCGCCCGTGATCACATTTCCGCCAACGAATCCCTGGCGCTGGGTGCGGCGGAGTTCACCCCGCTGGAAGTGGTGCGCGGCTACTCGGTGCTGGCCAATGGCGGCTTCCAGGTCACCCCCTACTTCATTACCGAAGTGACTGACAGCTTCGGCACCCCCCTGTTCGAGGCCAACCCGGCCGCCGCCTGCCGCGACTGCGGCGTGCTGGCCGCCGCCGGTCTCGACAGCGCGGATGCCTATGCCAATACCACGGCAGACTGGAAGGCCCAGTGCCCCATCGATCCTGTCGTGCCCAACAACATGGCACCGCAGACCATCAGCGCCCAGAGCGCCTTCCTCATCACCGACACCCTGACCACCGCCATCTGGGGTGGCAATGGCTGGCGTGGTACCGGCTGGCGGGCAGCCCGTGACCTCAAGCGTCACGACATCTCGGGCAAGACGGGGACCACCAACGAATCCCGGGATGCCTGGTTCTCCGGCTATACCCCGAATCTGGTGGCCACCTCCTGGATCGGTTTTGACAACCACCAGCGCGGTCTGGGCCGGGCCGAGTTTGGCGGTGGTGCCGCCCAGCCCATCTGGATTGACTTCATGAAGACGGCTCTGCAACAGGTGCCCGAGCGCAAGATGCCGGTCCCCGAAGGGATCATGCAGGTCCGCATCGATCGTGAAACCGGTCTGCTGACCAATCGCGCCGATGGCAGTACTACGGAGGAGTTCTTCAAGGAGGGCACAGAGCCCACCCGCTACGCGAGCCAGATCTCCGATGGCAACCAGGTGTATGGCGGTGACGATGCGACCACAGACGGTCCCGTCTCCACCGACGACATCTTCTAGGTCCCCCTGGAAACAACAAAAACCGGCGCCCAGGCGCTAATGCCAGTCAGTTAAGCCTGACTGGCATTGTTTTTACTAGGTTTTCTCGTCGCATACTTCTGTGGTTTGGCTTTGATGCACCTTGGGTAACTTCGTTCTCGGCGGGCGGGTAACTTGAACTGCT
>NZ_PQLN01000162.1:0-5477 GCF_002919855.1 Aeromonas sp. ASNIH8
GACGATTAAAAAGTGTGAAGGCGATCCTGACTATAAAGTTAACTGCATATCACAGGCCTATAAGTATTTGTTTTGTAGGCAAAAAACTATTTTTAATTTTTAACAAAATGTTCACGATCTCGCCCTGAATTATGCCCCGGGGCGTATTTTATTAATGCGATGTAACCACGCTGTAATTTGAATTTTATGAAACCACAGACACGCAAAGACAAAATTCTCGGCATTCTTGCCGCCATCTGGGGGATAGGTTCCTTCCTCTTCATTCTGCTGGGTTTCCTGTTCGCCCTCGCCTTCCTGATGCTGACACACTGAGTCTGCCGGACGAGTCCCTCTTTTCTCCCTCTCATCCCTGGCCGGGCGCCAGATCGGCGCACCTCGCCACCGGCCAACAAAAAAGGGGCCCTGGCCCCTTTTTCTCGAGTGACGCTTATTTCTCCAGTAGAGGAGCGAGGAAGCGCGCCGTGTGGGACTCCTTGCAACGGCTCATCTCCTCAGGCGTACCCGTCACCAGAATACGGCCACCACCAGCGCCCCCTTCCGGGCCCAGATCAACGATCCAGTCCGCGGTTTTGATGACGTCCAGGTTGTGCTCGATGATGACGATGGTGTTGCCCCGATCCCGCAGTTGGTGCAGTACCTTGAGCAACTGCTGGATATCGTGGAAGTGCAGCCCCGTGGTCGGTTCGTCCAGGATGTAGAGGGTCTGACCGGTGTCCCGCTTGGAGAGCTCCCGCGCCAGCTTGACCCGCTGCGCCTCGCCGCCAGAGAGCGTGGTAGCGGACTGACCGAGCCGGATGTAGGAGAGGCCCACGTCCATCAGGGTCTGCAGCTTGCGCGCCACCGCCGGCACCGGATCGAAGAAGGCACGGGCATCTTCCACCGTCATCTCGAGGATTTCGTGGATGTTCTTGCCCTTGTACTTCACCTCCAGGGTCTCGCGGTTGTAGCGCTTGCCCTTGCAGACGTCGCACGGCACGTAGACGTCCGGCAGGAAGTGCATCTCCACCTTGATGACCCCGTCCCCCTGGCACGCCTCGCAGCGTCCCCCCTTCACATTGAAGGAGAAGCGGCCCGGCTGGTAGCCACGGGAACGCGCCTCCTGGGTGCCGGAGAGCAGCTCGCGGATCGGGGTGAACAGGCCGGTGTAGGTGGCCGGGTTGGAGCGCGGGGTGCGGCCGATGGGGCTCTGGTCGATATCCACCACCTTGTCCAGATGCTCCAGCCCCTCGACGCTGCGATAGGGCGCAGGCGTGGACTCGGTGGCCTTGTTCAGCTCGCGGTGGGCGATGCGGAACAGGGTGTCGTTGATCAGGGTCGACTTGCCGGAACCGGAGACGCCGGTGACGCAGGTCATCACTCCGATGGGCAGATCCAGGTTGACGTTGCGCAGGTTGTTGCCGCTCGCCCCTTTCAATTTCAGCCACTTGCCGGTGAGCGGGGTGCGCTCGGCCGGGATGGCGATCTGCTTGCGCCCGGAGAGGTAGTCACCGGTCAGGGACTCGGGGTTCGCGATGATCTCCTCCGGCGTCCCCTGGGCGACGATGGCACCGCCGTGCACGCCAGCCCCCGGGCCGATGTCGAGCACATGGTCGGCGAGGCGAATGGCATCCTCATCGTGCTCCACCACGATCACGGTGTTGCCGAGATCACGCAGGTGGGTCAGGGTCTTGAGCAGCCGCTCGTTGTCCCGCTGATGCAGACCGATGGAGGGCTCGTCCAGCACGTACATGACCCCCACCAGGCCAGCCCCGATCTGGCTGGCCAGCCGGATCCGCTGCGCCTCGCCACCGGAGAGGGTCTCTGCACTGCGCGACAGGCTCAGATAGTTGAGGCCGACGTTCACCAGGAAGCCGAGCCGCTCGACGATCTCCTTGAGGATCTTGTCCGCTATCTGGGCACGCTGACCGGACAGGTTCAACCCTTCGAAGAAGGCCAGGGCATCGCCGATGGACTGCTCGGCGATGGCGGGCAGGTTGCGATTGTCCACGAAAACGTGGCGGGCTTCTTCCCGCAGTCGGCTGCCACCGCAACTGGTACAGGACTTGTTGGCAATGTATTTGGCCAGCTCTTCCCGCACCGCGTTGGATTCGGTCTCCCGGTAACGGCGCTCCATGTTGTGCAAAATCCCCTCGAACGGGTGCTTGCGCACCACCACGTCGCCGCGGTCATTCATGTAGCGGAACTCGATCTCGGTGCGCCCGGAGCCGCGCAGGATCACCTCCTGGGTCTTGAGCGGCAGATCCTCCCAGGGGCTCTCCAGGTCGAACTTGTAGTGATCGGCCAGGGATTTGAGCATCTGGAAGTAGTAGAAGCTGCGCTTGTCCCAACCACGGATGGCGCCGCCGGCCAGGCTCTGGCCCGGATCATGGATGAGCTTGGCGGGATCGAAATACTGCTGCACCCCGAGACCATCACAGGTGGGGCAGGCCCCCGCCGGGTTGTTGAAGGAGAAGATCCGGGGCTCCAGCTCCGACATGGAGTAACCGCACTCGGGGCAGGCGAAGTTGGCGGAGAAGGTCATGGGGGCAACCCCATCCTCCCCGTCCATCGGCACCACCAGCACGATGCCGCCGGAGAGAGTCAGCGCCGTTTCGAACGATTCGGCCAGGCGCAGGGCCAGGTCATCGCGCACCTTGAATCTGTCCACCACCACCTCGATGGTGTGCTTCTTGTGCAGCTCCAGCGCGGGAGGATCCGACAGATCGCACACCTCGCCGTCGATGCGGGCGCGGATGTAACCCTGGGCCGCCAGGTTCTCCAGCAGCTTGGTGTGCTCCCCCTTGCGGTTGCGCACCACGGGGGCCAGCAGCATCAGCTTGGCGCCTTCGGGCTGGGCCAGCACCTGATCCACCATCTGGCTGATGGTCTGGGCCGCGAGCGGAATGGCGTGGGTCGGGCAGCGTGGCTCGCCGACCCGGGCGAACAGCAGCCGCAGGTAGTCGTAAATCTCGGTGATGGTGCCGACGGTCGAGCGCGGGTTGTGGGAGGTGGACTTCTGCTCGATGGAGATGGCAGGCGACAGCCCCTCGATGTGGTCCACGTCCGGCTTCTCCATCAGGGAGAGGAACTGGCGGGCATAGGCGGAAAGCGATTCCACATAGCGGCGCTGCCCCTCGGCATAGAGGGTATCGAACGCCAGGGAGGATTTGCCCGAACCGGACAGGCCGGTCACCACGATCAGCTTGTCACGTGGCAGGATCAGGTTGATGTTCTTGAGGTTGTGGGTGCGGGCACCCCGGATCACGATTTTTTCCATCTTGTTGCGCGCTCGATACGGGAACCAGAGCGGGCCAGTATGGCATAGAGACTACTGGATGAATAGACAGTCTTTCCTTCCGTGCCCCTTCCTCAGAGATACTCCTTGGCCCAGCTCACCGCCTGCAACCGGTTCTTGACGTTCAGCTTCTTGAAGACGTTGTAGAGATGGGATTTGACGGTGTGTTCGCTCACGAACAGGCTGTCGGCGATCTCGGTGTTGGAGGCCCCCGTCATCAGGTGACGCACGATCTCCTGCTCGCGGGCGGTCAGCAGCGTCTGCTGACGCTGAGGTTGCCCGCTCCCCTTGCGGTAGTAGTCCACCAGGTCGCACAGCAGGTGGCGCGGGATCCAGTACTCCCCCTGCAACACCTTGCGGATGCCGAAGACCAACCTGTCCAGCGTGTCCTGACGAAAGAAGAGCCCGCTGGTATGGGGCCACATCAGCAGCAGCTCTTTGTTGGTGCTGGTCGGGGCATTGAGCAACACGGCACTGGCCTCGCCAAAGCGCTGGCAGATGGCATTGCTCCACAGCTCCTGCTGGGTCGACTTGAGGTAGTCCAGATCGATCAGCAGCAAGGTTTTGGAGGCGCCCTCTGCAACGTCTGGCAGGTCATTCAGCTCCCCCACCAGCAAGATGGGCAGACCAAGCTCTTCACTGAGGTGACGCTGGAAACGGGAGGCTTGTGCGTTATTTTCGGTGATCAGCACCAGGAGGGAGTCGGGCGTCATCAAGAGAACTTCCTTGCACATTCGAGTCGGGGCTTTTTGGCAAGGAAGAGTACCAATCCCCCTCCTGGCTGCAGCATTAAAAAAGTATTAGACGCATCGGTGGCTCCTTTGAAGCCCAGCAATTTTCCAGCCAATACAATTGGCTAGCACGCCCCCCCCATTTGGGGGGTCAAGTAGTGCCGGTGCGCACCATAACAGCTCCGCCCTCTTCACGCAGCCTGCCCCAGCCTCCTCCCCTTGCTGGTGACACCTTACCTCGGGTAAGTTACTCAGGCTGTGGCGATCCATTGACGCCACAGTGGCAGGGAAGATGTGCGCTCATGCCCGTCAACTGGTACTATGGCGGCCAAACGCTGCGGCCGATCCATGACGCCTCTGCCGGCAAGCTCCGGCGCAGCCAGGACACTGAAGAGAGATGACACCCAGCCAGGGCGCGCATCTCGTTGCAAACAAACGCATTATTGAATGGGCCCAGGCATCTGGCCTGGCCGGTATACATAAGGGTGGAAGAGAGATTATGGCCAGTCGAGGCATCAACAAAGTCATTCTGATCGGTAACCTGGGGCAAGACCCGGAAGTGCGCTACATGCCGAGCGGCGGTGCCGTGACTAACATCACCCTGGCCACCTCCGATACCTGGCGCGACAAGCAGACCGGTGAGCAGAAAGAGCGCACCGAATGGCACCGTGTCGTCTTCATGGGCAAGCTGGCCGAAGTGGCCGGCGAGTACCTGAAGAAGGGCTCCCAGGTCTATGTGGAAGGCAAGCTCCAGACCCGTAAATGGCAGGATCAGAGCGGCCAGGAGCGCTACACCACCGAGGTGCTGGTCGACAGCTTCACCGGTGTGATGCAGATGCTGGGTGGCCGTCCGCAGGGCGGTGGCCAGGGCATGGGCGGCCAATCATCCCAGGGCAACTGGGGCCAGCCGCAACAGGCTGCACCGCAACAGAACATGCAACGTCCTGCTGCCCCGCAGCAGAACATGCAACCGCAAGGCGGTTACGGCCGTCCGGCCCAGCAGCCGCAATCTGCCCCGCCGGTCTACAACGAACCGCCGATGGATTTCGACGACGATATTCCGTTCTAGGGCCGGATTTTTTAAAATGCAAAGCACTTTGTAAAGCAAAATGCCCAAAAACCCCGATATTTCGGGGTTTTTTCATTTCTAAACATGTAAAGATTGCTCATTCTGAAAGCTCGGAGTATACATTAGGGATAGGTGTCTAAAAGTGTAAAGGAATGATGCAGTGAAGCTCAGAACCGTCAACATGAAGCAGTACAATGAACGCAAGTATTTAATCGTTGATGAGAAAGGACTCCCCATCCCAAGGCTATGTGAGTTCACTCTGACACACCTGTATGGCTGTCTCTTGATCAGATCTTGATCCCCTGTGCCATCAAATCCTTGGCGGCAAGAAAGCCATCCAGTTTACTTTGCAGGGCTTCCCAGCCTTCCCAGAGGGCGCCCCAGCTGGCAATTCCGGTTCGCT
>NZ_PQLN01000163.1:0-5431 GCF_002919855.1 Aeromonas sp. ASNIH8
GAATAAGCGGGGAAATTCTTCTCGGCTGACTCAGTCATTTCATTTTTTCAGTTTGAGCCGATCTTTTCTCCCGTAAATGCCTTGAATCAGCCTATTTAGACCGTTTCTTCGCCATTTAAGGCGTTATTCCCAGTTTTTAGTGAGATCTCTCCCACTGACGTATCATTTGGTCCGCCCGAAACAGGTTGGCCAGCGTGAATAACATCGCCAGTTGGTTATCGTTTTTCAGCAACCCCTTGTATCTGGCTTTCACGAAGCCGAACTGTCGCTTGATGATGCGAAACGGGTGCTCCACCTTGGCCCGGATGCTGGCTTTCATGTATTCGATGTTGATGGCCGTTTTGTTCTTGCGTGGATGCTGTTTCAAGGTTCTTACCTTGCCGGGGCGCTCGGCGATCAGCCAGTCCACATCCACCTCGGCCAGCTCCTCGCGCTGTGGCGCCCCTTGGTAGCCGGCATCGGCTGAGACAAATTGCTCCTCTCCATGCAGCAGATTACCCAGCTGATTGAGGTCATGCTCGTTGGCCGCGGTGGTGACTAGGCTGTGGGTCAGGCCACTCTTGGCGTCGACACCAATGTGGGCCTTCATGCCAAAGTGCCACTGATTGCCTTTCTTGGTCTGATGCATCTCCGGATCGCGTTGCTGCTCTTTGTTCTTGGTCGAGCTGGGAGCCTCAATGATGGTGGCATCGACCAAGGTGCCTTGAGTCATCATGACGCCTGCTTCGGCCAGCCAGCGATTGATGGTCTTGAACAATTGGCGGGCCAGTTGATGCTGCTCCAGCAGGTGGCGGAAATTCATGATGGTGGTGCGGTCCGGCAAGGCGCTATCCAGGGATAACCGGGCAAACAGACGCATGGAGGCGATTTCGTACAGAGCATCTTCCATCGCGCCATCGCTCAGGTTGTACCAATGCTGCATGCAGTGAATGCGTAGCATGGTTTCCAGCGGATAAGGTCGCCGGCCATTACCAGCCTTGGGGTAAAACGGCTCGATGACTTCCACCATGTTTTGCCATGGCAGAATCTGCTCCATGCGGGACAAGAAAATCTCTTTTCTGGTCTGACGGCGCTTACTGCTGAATTCACTGTCGGCGAAGGTAAGTTGATGACTCATGATGAACCCTGTTCCATGGCTCCAGATGACAAACATGATCTCATATCAGGGACTTGTTCGCACCTTCCCTAATACCCACATTTGACGAGGCTGGGAATAATGGTATGCATCCTATTTTTTTAAATCCATCTCGAGCTTTCAATAATTCTCTGTATCACAATCTGGATAATCGAAACTATCAGACAGATACTCCCAAAAATAAAACCGGTGTCTATGGTGTTAGTCTGAGCATTTTATATAGTAAAAAATATAAGCATATCCGGGATAAGTGCCAAGTTTTGATTATAGATGAGTTTGAGGATGTTTTTAATTTAATGCACTCAGAATTGGGCATGAGAGTCTCAGTTGATGAATACATTGAAAGGATGGATAATTTCAAAAAAATTATTGCTGATGCCAGCACTGTTGTTATTGCCGATGCGTTTTTAAGTCAGGACTCATTTGATTTTATTTCAAATTTAGCTACGCTCAGTAATAAAAAAGTGTTCGTATATAGATCATCCAAACCTAGGAATATGCCAGAAATCTTTTTAACAACTAAACCAGATATTATAAACAAGATCAATGAGCGTGCATCAAGTGGCAAAAAATGTATTGTATTTAGCGACGAGGCACACAATGCAAAAAAATCAAATGTTAACGTATTGGTAAATGCAATAAATACACCAAAAAAAATATTAATCGATGCTGACACTGCTCGTAAATTCCCTAATGGTGCTATAAACAAAAATGTTAGCAGTAAACTGGTGTCAATTTTTACACCGGTTGTGAAAAATGGATTTAGTTTCACAGATAAGGATCTAACATTTACTGCAATTTTTTCAAATGGGCTCGTTCAGCCTAATGATATTATGCAGTTTGTCCACCGAGCGAGGAATGCTAATAATGCATTTTTAGCACTCCTTGGTGGCAAAAATAGGGTATATAAAAATAGCGATCATATCATTACAGAGTTGGTGATGTCAGCGTTGGGGTGTGATTATTCTATTGAACGTTTGCATGAGTATTGCCACAACCCCACATTAATGCATATGGTTAACCGATTGTTTATTCAACATAAATTGTGTTTGGATTATAATTTCACCCTACTAACAATGCTGGAACAACAGGGGTATAAAATTAGCTATCTTTTACCTGAGATGACGATGAGTGATAAAAAAATGCTTGAGTTAGCGGAGTTGAAAACAGAGGAGGAGCGAATTTGCGGGTTATTAAATAGAAGTGAGTTTTATGCTAAAGAGGCTCTTGATATTGAGCACTTTTATAGTGAGGTATTGAGTGAGGAATTGATTAGGTTTGATGATAGAGGAAATACACGCAGAATAATTACAAATAACATTCCATTATATAAGTGTACTGACGATTATAATAGTCAAGAATCAGTAACATTTGCAATGATAAGATCGCTAGCCAATAATTTAAAACTCAGTGACAATTATTGCTACAGTAGTGATGAGGCTGGTAAATTCCTAGAGTGGATTGAGAATGGAAAATTTAAGTTTGGTCATGAACTCATTGCAGTAAAAAAATTCTTTAATAATGACTATTTTATCATTCCATCTAACAGGAAAATTCCAATTAAGTTTTTAGAGTCATTTCTTAAAAATAATTTTGGCTATGAAACTTATATGAGTCAGGAACAAAATTACTATCGTGATGGACCAGGGGCGGGTCGTTCAAAAAGAACTGTAAAAACAGCGCGTCTGTCAAATGATATTAGAGAGTGGGTTACTAAAATTTTGAGCCGTTACTAAACTAGAATGCTATTTGTATTGCTGTTACTATCAAAACACCGGTCTTAAGCCGGTGTTTTTGACACTTATCCAGTCTAGGGAAGGTGCGAACAAGTCCCTGATATGAGATCATGTTTGTCATCTGGAGCCATGAAAAAGGGTTCATCATGAGTCATCAACTTACCTTCGCCGACAGTGAATTCAGCAGTAAGCGCCGTCAGACCAGAAAAGAGATTTTCTTGTCCCGCATGGAGCAGATTCTGCCATGGCAAAACATGGTGGAAGTCATCGAGCCGTTTTATCCCAAGGCTGGTAATGGCCGGCGACCTTATCCGCTGGAAACCATGCTACGCATTCACTGCATGCAGCATTGGTACAACCTGAGCGATGGCACGATGGAAGATGCTCTGTACGAAATCGCCTCCATCCGTCTGTTTGCCCGGTTATCCCTGGATAGCGCCTTGCCGGACCGCACCACCATCATGAATTTCCGCCACCTGCTGGAGCAGCATCAACTGGCCCGCCAATTGTTCAAGACCATCAATCGCTGGCTGGCCGAAGCAGGCGTCATGATGACTCAAGGCACCTTGGTCGATGCCACCATCATTGAGGCACCCAGCTCGACCAAGAACAAAGAGCAGCAACGCGATCCGCAGATGCATCAGACCAAGAAAGGCAATCAGTGGCACTTTGGCATGAAGGCCCACATTGGTGTCGATGCCAAGAGTGGCCTGACCCACAGCCTAGTCACCACCGCGGCCAACGAGCATGACCTCAATCAGCTGGGTAATCTGCTGCATGGAGAGGAGCAATTTGTCTCAGCCGATGCCGGCTACCAAGGGGCGCCACAGCGCGAGGAGCTGGCCGAGGTGGATGTGGACTGGCTGATCGCCGAGCGCCCCGGCAAGGTAAGAACCTTGAAACAGCATCCACGAAAGAACAAAACGGCCATCAACATCGAATACATGAAAGCCAGCATCCGGGCCAAGGTGGAGCACCCGTTTCGCATCATCAAGCGACAGTTCGGCTTCGTGAAAGCCAGATACAAGGGGTTGCTGAAAAACGATAACCAACTGGCGATGTTATTCACGCTGGCCAACCTGTTTCGGGCGGACCAAATGATACGTCAGTGGGAGAGATCTCACTAAAAACTGGGGATAACGCCTTAAATGGCGAAGAAACGGTCTAAATAGGCTGATTCAAGGCATTTACGGGAGAAAAGATCGGCTCAAACATGAAGAAATGAAATGACTGCGTCAGCCGAGAAGAATTTCCCCGCTTATTCGCACCTTCCCTAGTTGCCAACTAAATGTAATTTATATCAACTAGACTGGAATCGTGATCTTGTTAACATTAATAATTCTAAATTAATGATACTAATGTCGCGTAAATTTTGTATGTAAAAGATATTAGGGATACCTTGCAGGATATAAATATGAAATATATTGTTGTTGAAGACCATGTTGTACCTCAGCTTTTCACTACTGCAATTGAGGCTTATGAGTTTGAGCACAGAGCGCACCTAAAAGGAAAGGGGGCTATTAATCTTGAAACATTTGGCCTTTTGTGGGGATATTCAATTCCTCAGAAGGGTGAAAATCCCGCTCGAATTGTATCTACAATGGCTACTGTTGAAACGTCTGCATTGAGGCATCAAGACTGGGTACGGCCAGACCTTAATTCGATAATAGCAAAAAAGGAGTTTTTTACGAAGTACTGGCCTAATATAGAGCTGGTTGGCACATTTCACTCTCATCCATATGCAGATTTAGATACTGTAAATGAAATTAAGGGGTGGCGTGCATCGGATGGTGACAAAGATTTCTGGCCGTGGTTTCATGAGTATGTATCACCAGAGCAACCCCTATTGGCGCATATAATTGTAACCATTACTAAGCTTGAGCGGAAAGGATGGGCGTATCCGGATCGATTAAGGGGTAATGAGAGGAAAATGGGCTATGTACTGTCAGCTGATAATAGAAAACTGTGGCTGCGTTCATATGGAAGTCAAATAGGTGTTGATGATAATGGAGATGAGACGTTTATTTTCAAGGATGATCTACAAATTGAGATTCCCTCCCTTCAAAACAGATTTTGGGAAAACTCGTAATTTATTTTTTAGTTTATTGCAATGAGTTAATAATCATGTGAAGCTAATTTTTTCATCAGGCACCGGCCATGAGCCGGTGTCTAATAATTGGGTGGTAACTTATCTGAAGTATATTTACATAATCTAATGATAGGCGAACCATAATATGATTCCTATCATGGCCGCCAAATGTAATAAGCTACTACATTATAAATCTTTCCTATTGTTACAACTTAATCGAATAGGGAGCTTCTGTGTCGCAAAATTTCGTTGACTAAATAACTGATCCCAATAGTGCTACACCTTCGCTGTACCATAGCCATTCCCCGGGAAAGGAGACACGGTATCCATGAAGTGTTTCACTTGGGCCAGCAGGCTGGCCATTCCTCTGCATTGATGATTGCGCGTGATGGTTTCATGTAACTTGTGCCACAGCCGTTCGATGTGATTAACCCAAGGGCTGTAAACTGGCTGGAACACCAGGCAGAACTT
>NZ_PQLN01000164.1:0-5424 GCF_002919855.1 Aeromonas sp. ASNIH8
CTCTATGACAACCTGGTGGGGCGGCTGCTGCCGGTGGTGGAGGGGGTGCCCATGGGGCTTGCCCAGGCGGACAACCTGCTCGCCCACCCGGACAGGGCGCGGCGCGCCAGTGCCTGGCACGCCATCCAGGGCACCTGGGAGGCGGAGCAGGAGACGGTGGCCGCCATTCTCAACGCCATCAACGGCTGGCGCAACGAGCTCGGCCGCCAGCGCGGCAAGGGGCGCAGGCTGGATGCCCTCGAGGTCACCTGCCATCAGGAACACATCACGGGCGCGACCCTGGAGACCCTGATGGCGGCGGCCGGGGAGCACAGGGAGCTCGGGCGCCGCGCCTTGCGGGCCATGGCCTGTGCCCAGCAGATCACCGACTTCGCCCCCTGGGATCTCTTTGCCCCGGCGCCCCAGGCCGTACACGGCAAGTTCGGCTTCGAGCAGGCGCTGAATCTTGTGATGGAGGCCTTTGCCGCCTTCGATCCCGAGATGGGGGCGTTTGTCCGCATGATGGCCGACAAGGGGTGGATTGATGCCGCCCCGAGCGAGCACAGGCGAAGCGGCGCCTATTGCACCGAGTATGCCGATCCGCCCGAGCCAAGGGTCTTCCTCACCTTCGAGGGGACCATGGACAACGTCATCACCCTGGCCCATGAGCTCGGCCACGCCTGGCACAGCTGGTTGCTGCGGGATCTTCCCTTCGAACAGCGGGGCTACCCCAAGACGCTGGCGGAGACCGCCTCCCTCTTTGCCGAGATCCTGGTGCGCGATGCCCTGCTGGCCGCCACCGACAAGGTGGAGCAGCGCCGGGCCATCGCCTGGCTGGACGGGGAGCGGGCCGCGAGCCTGCTTCTCGACATCCCCGCCCGCTTTGCCTTCGAGCGCGCCCTGGTGACGGCGCGGGAGGCGGGTTACGTGGGGGCGAGCCAGATGCGGGAGATGATGAAATCGGCGCAGCTGCAGTGCTATGGTGACGCCCTCAGCCAGTATGACGAGCTGTTCTGGGCCAGCAAGGGTCACTTCTCCATCGCCGAGTCCGGGTTCTACAACTACCCCTATCTGTTTGGCTATCTCTTCAGCCTGGGGCTCTATGCCCAGCATGCGCGGGCCGGGGGCGAGTTTGTGCCCGCCTATCGCGCCCTGCTGCGAGATACCGGCCGCATGAGCGCCGAGGCGCTGGTGGAGAAGCACCTGGGGGTCGACATCCGCGAACCCGGGTTCTGGCAGGAGAGCCTGCGCTATGTGGAAGAGGCGGTGGTGCGCCTCGAGCGGCTGGTGTGATGCCTGCACGCGAAGGTGGTGGCTCTGGCCACCTGGATTTCACGACGGGCCAGGCCCGTCCCTGACGATGAGCGTTCGATGCAACAACGAGTCTATCCACAGCAGTGGCAAAATGATCACATCTACCCCTCCCTCGACAGCTGTGTCCTCGAGGCGGACATGAGCCTGGCCCGCGCCAGCCTGGCCGAGCTGAGCGGTTTTATCGAGGGACTGGCCCAGGTGCCTCGCACCCCAGGCGCCTTGCAGGACTTCCTCAGGGAGGTACGCCTGCGGGCCCGCCGCATTCGCGACATCGGCTGGAACATCGCCGTGCTGGCGGCCTGCAAGGGGAGCCAGGACGCCCGGGATCCCCTCGCCAAGCAGGTTGCCTCCCGGGCCCGTGCCCTCAATGCGGATCTGTTCAAGACGCTTGCCCCCATCGAAGATCTGATGCTGGGGCTGCCTGCGCCCGAGTTTGAGCAACTGATGGCCGACCCCCTGCTCGGGGAGGAGGGGTACCGGCTGCGCCACGAGCGTCGCCTGCAGGATCAGCGGTTGCCGGTGGAGGCGGAGCAGCTGGTCATCGGCCTTGGCACCGACGGCCTGCACGCCTGGGGCAACCTCTACAACGATCTGGTGGGCAAGATAAGGCTGGTGATCGCGGGTCGCGAGATGGGGCTGGCGGAGGCGAGCAACCTGCTCTCCAGCCCGGATCGGGCCCTGCGCAAAGAGGCCTTCGATGCCATCAGCGCGGGCTGGGAAGGGGAGCAGGAGACGGTGGCGGCCATCCTCAACGCCCTCAACGGCTGGCGCCTGGAGCTCTCGCGCCAGCGCGGCAAACACCGGCGCCTCGATGCCCTGGATCTCTCCTGCCACCAGAGCCACATCGAGCGGGCGACCCTGGATACCCTGATGGCGGAGACCTGGCAGGCCCGCCATCTGGGCCAGCGGGCCCTGGGGCTGATGGCCGGTCACCTCGGCCTCGAGGTGCTGGGGCCGGAGGATCTCTTTGCGCCGCCCCCTGCCGCCAGTCACCGGGAGATCCCCTTCGAGGAGGCGGTCGACATCATCGCCCAGGCCTTCGCGCGCTTTGACCCCGAGATGGGGGACTTTGCCCGCATGATGGCCGAGCGCGGCTGGATTGATGCCGCCCCCACCCCCAACCGGCGCACCGGGGCCTATTGCACCAAGTTTGCCGAGCCGGTGGAGCCGCGGGTCTTCATCACCTATGCGGGCACCATGGACAACGTCATCACGCTGGCCCACGAGCTCGGTCACGCCTGGCACAACTGGCTCATCCGCGACTTGCCCATGAGCCAGCGCAGCTACCCCATGACGCTGGCGGAGACCGCCTCCATCTTCGCGGAGACCCTGGTGCGCAGCGCCCTCTACGAGCAGGCCCGAAGCGCCGAGGAGCGTCTGGCCATCGCCTGGGCGGATGCCGACGGCGCCGCCACCTTCCTGGTTAACATCCCGGCCCGCTTCGACTTCGAGCGGGCCCTGGTGGCCGAGCGCGAGCAGGGCTATGTGTCGTCGGCCCGGCTCAAGGGGCTCACCGACGAGGCCTGGGGACGCTGGTACGAGCAGAGCCTCGACCGCTATCACCCCTTGTTCTGGGCCGCCAAGGCGCACTTCTCCATCGCGGGCTTCGGTTTTTACAACTACCCCTACCTCTTTGGCTATCTGTTCAGCCTCGGGGTCTATCAGCAGCTGATGAGCCGCCAGGCCGCAGGGGAGGCGGGGGTGGCGAAGGCCTACCGCGCCCTGCTGCGAGACACAGGTCGCATGAGCGCCGAAGAACTGGTCGAACGGCATTTGGGGCAGGACATTCGAAAACCCGCCTTCTGGCAGGGGAGCCTGGCCCTGGTGGAAGCGGCGGTGGCGCGCTTCGCCCAGTGCGGCAGTTAACCTCGCCAGACCCGGTTTGCGCCATGTCCCGCCGGGGCATGGCGCTGCCACAGCGGCCCCGACGCGCGGTTTGGTGGCCCGAAGGGGCGTGATCCAAAGCAAGAAAGTGGGATGTTTTGGTGGCGCAAGGCCCTGTCGCTGGGGTAGTTTCGATAGAACCGACACAGTTTTTGAGGTCTTGTCCATGATCATCTATCTGCATGGCTTTGATGCCACCAGCCCCGGCAATCATGAAAAAGTGCTGCAGTTGCAGTTTATCGATGATGATGTGCGTTTCGTGCACTACAGCACGGTTCACCCCCGCCACGACATGAGCCACCTGCTCAAGGAAGTGAAGAAGCAGCTCGACATGAGCACGGATCCCAAACCCCTCATCTGCGGCGTGGGCCTGGGTGGCTACTGGAGCGAGCGGATCGGGTTTCTGTGCGGCATCAAGCAGGTGGTCTTCAACCCCAACCTGCACCCGGAAGAGAACATGCAGGGCAAGATCGACAGGCCGGAAGAGTACGAGGACATCGGCACCAAGTGTGTAACCGAATTTCGTAATAAAAATTCAGGAAACTGCCTGTGCATCCTTTCCGTTCAGGATGAAATCCGCGATAATCGGGACACTGAACGTGAATTGAAGAACTATTACGACATCGTATGGGATGAGCGCGAGACCCATAAGTTCAAGAACATCTCGCACCATCTGCAACGGATGAAGGCCTTCAAAGAAGCCTGAGCCATCACGTCAACCGATTTCGTTTTAGGGAGCCAATGGCTCCCTTTCGTTTTGAGGAACCAAGGAAAATCATCATGATCAATATTGTCGTTGTAGGCGGTGGCGCCGGTGGTCTCGAGCTTGCGACCAGCCTGGGCCGCAAGCTGGGCAAGAAGAACAAGGCCAGGATCACCCTGGTGGATCGCAATCGCACCCACCTGTGGAAACCCCTGCTGCACGAAGTGGCCACCGGCTCCATGGATGCGGGCATCGATGCCCTGAGCTACCAGTCCCACGCCAAGAACCACGGCTTCGAATTCCAGCTCGGCAGCCTGACCGACATCAAGCGCGACGAGAAACGCATCGTGCTGGCCCCCATCCACGACGAGAGCGGCGCCCTGGTGGTCAACGAGCGGGAAGTGGCTTACGACATTCTGGTGATGGCCATCGGCTCGGTCTCCAACGACTTCAACACCAAGGGCATCAAGGATCACTGCATCTTCCTGGACAGCCCCTCACAGGCGCACCGCTTCTACAACAGCATGATGAACCGCTTCCTGCAGTTCGCCACCGAATACCAGCCCGGTGACAAGGTGAAGATCGCCATCGTCGGCGGCGGCGCCACCGGTGTCGAACTCTCCGCCGAGCTCTACAACGCGGTGGAGCAGCTCTACGCCTACGGCTTCAAGAACCTCACCACAGACAGCCTCAAGGTGACCCTGGTGGAAGCGGGCCCCCGCATCCTGCCTGCCCTGCCGGAGCGCATCAGCGGCTCCGCCCATCAGGAGCTGGTGAAGCTGGGCGTGGACGTGCGCACCGCCACCATGATCACCGAAGCCACCGCCGAGGGTCTGCATACCAAGGATGGGGAGCTGATTGAAGCAGACCTCATGGTGTGGGCCGCGGGCATCAAGGCGCCGGACTTCATGAAGGAGATCGCGGGCCTGGAAACCAACCGCATCAACCAGCTGGTGGTCCACGAGACCCTGCAGACCACCCGGGACGAGAACATCTTCGTCATCGGCGACTGCGCCGCCTGCCCGCAGCCGGACGGCAAGTTCGTGCCGCCCCGCGCCCAGTCCGCCCACCAGATGGCGACCCAGGCGTTCAAGAACATCCTGGCCAAGATGAATGGCGGCGAGATGAAGCCCTACCGCTATCACGATCACGGCTCCCTGGTCTCCTTGAGCCGCTTCTCCACCGTGGGCAGCCTGATGGGCAACCTGATGCGGGGCTCCATGATGGTGGAGGGTTACATCGCCCGCATCGTCTACATCTCCCTCTACCGGATGCACCAGGTGGCCCTGCACGGCTACATCAAGACCGGCCTCATCATGCTGGTGGGCCGCATCAACCGGGTGCTGCGCCCGAGCATGAAGCTGCACTGAGTGCATGGCGGCTGCCGTTGCGAACATCAGAAAGGAGAGGCTTGCCTCTAATGCCAGTCAGTTAAGCCTGACTGGCATTGTTTTTACTAGGTTTTCTCGTCGCATACTTCTGTGGTTTGGCTTTGATGCACCTTGGGTAACTTCGTTCTCGGCGGGCGGGTAACTTGAACTGCT
>NZ_PQLN01000165.1:0-5144 GCF_002919855.1 Aeromonas sp. ASNIH8
CCAACAGTGCAGCTATCGGTGCTGGTGAACTCGTTAAAGGCGGTCACATCAAGGCGACTGCGTAATGAATTTCTGGACTTGAGGGGTGCTTACAGCAAACCCGTACTCTGGTCACGCTCTTACTTTGCGGGCTCTTGCGGCGGTGCGCCGTTAGAGGTGATCAAGCAATACATTCAAAACCAGCGGGGCTGACGCCCCGGCGAAATTCCCCTCCCACCTACGTCGGAGGGAGTCCCCTTTCGCATTTAAGATGGTAGCCGTGGTAGTCGAGGCCGGAGCGGTTCTCCACCGGCGGCGTCACCCAGATGGCGGTGAAGCCGAGATCCTTGATGTAGTCGAGCTTGGCGATCAAACCCTTGAAGTCGCCACGCCACTGGGGATCCCCCGCCTTGTAGCGATCCCGGTTATGGTAGTTGTTGCCGGCATCGCCGTCATAGAAGCGGGCCGTCAGCAGGAAGTAGATGCTCTCGGCGCGAAAATCGCCGCTCGCCACCCCCTGCTCGCCGATACGGTACTCGAAGCGCTGCTCCCGCTGGTTGCCGCTCTCGTCCACCGCGAGGGTGCGGATCACCAGGTCCGTGCCGCTCCCCTTGTCGTTCGCCACCAGGGGCTGGCCTGCATAACAGGCCGACGCCGTGGTGGGCTGGCTGCCGTCCGTGGTGAAATGCACGGCGGGGGCGGCGTCCTGATCGTCGCTCACTCCCAGGGTGATGGACTGGCTGTCCACATAACTCCCCGGCGCCGGGGTAGCGGTCACCGTGGGGGCCTGCACATCTGCCCCCGCCAGGGTCTCGAGTTCAACGACCTTGCGCTGGCTGTCAAAGCAGATGCGATAGCGGGTGTTGGCGCTGACCAGGTAATCCTGGGCAGGATAGGCCTCGGTCCAGTCCCCCTTGTGGTCAATCTTGAAGCGGGGGTTGCTGCTGCCAAACGCCTGCTCGGTGCAGAAGGTGGTGCCATCCTCGGTTGTCATGGGGGTGAGACCCCAGTTATTGGGGGTACCGCGGAAGTACCAGCTGTCGCCGCTCTGTCCGGCGGCCACCACCACGCTCACGCTGCTGCTGCCCTTGGCCCCCTGATCGTCGGTGACCGTGAGGCCATAGGTGAAGGTGCCCGTCTGTGCCGTGTTGACGACCATGCTCTCCGTGGTCTCGCCGCTGCTCCACAGATAGCTCGCTATCTGACCGTCGGGATCCGTGGAGTCACTGCCGCTCAGGGTGAGCGCCGCACCCTGGGCCACGTTCACCGTGCCCCCCGGGGTGATGACCGCAAGCGGCGGCTGGTTGTCATCCCCAAGCGGCACGATGCTGTAGGCCAGGGTCTGGTCATTGACCTGGATGCGCACCGTGCCGGTGCCGTTCCAGAAGATGTCGCCGTCGCCGTTGCTGTCCCCGAAGTTGATGGCCCAGTCGCCGGCCTGATCAAACTTCAGGCGCTGGCTCGCCTTGCCATCCATGTAGGCCTCGGCCTGCCACAGGTGATCCCCTATCAGGGTCATGGGGAGGCTGGCCCAGCCGTTGAAGGTGCCGCGCACATTGAGCTGCGGCAGAGTGCTTGCAAACCCCGAGGCCTCGCAACTGGCGACCGCCGTCGTGCTCACCGCCTGGGTCGTGGCTTTGATGCGGATCTGGTACGCCGTGTTGGCATTGACCCCGTAGTCGGCCGCCGGGTAGCTCTGCTGCCAGTTGCCGTACCTGTCTATCTTGAAGCGCGGCCCGCCACTGGCGTCGCCGCTCACGAAGCGCTGGCAGGTTTCAAAATTGACGCCGTCGGTCGACGCCATGGCGGTCGCCGCCCATCCATTTGCGGTGCCCCGGAAGAACCACTCCGCCGCCATCCCGGGCGGCGTGATCATGGTCCCCAACATTCCGGCCACGAGTATCCATCTAGCCATTGATAGTCCTTTGTTTTTCATTGTGTTGTGTGTGATGCCGGTGTGCCCCGGCATTCCCCCATCCGCGACGTCCCGCCTTCAGATGAGCCCGACCAGTCTAGAAGTCGCCGTGGTCGATTCGTGGCCATAAGGTGCGAAATGTGACCGCCATAGACCAGGAAATAAGCTGTATGTGATTGATAGCGCTTTCATTTCTGGGCATG
Source organism: Aeromonas sp. ASNIH8 (assembly GCF_002919855.1). NCBI lineage: Bacteria > Pseudomonadati > Pseudomonadota > Gammaproteobacteria > Aeromonadales > Aeromonadaceae > Aeromonas > Aeromonas sp. ASNIH8. The sequence goes on from NZ_PQLN01000165.1 coordinate 2,098, forward strand.
GGGTCGAACTTCCCAGGATAGAGAGGCGCTCCCCGTGACGGCCGTATCGGGGGGTAGGATCAGCGCTCTGCACGGCGCCGTTGCCATTGGGGGCTCTTGCCGCCATGATGCAGGGCCGCCCTTGCCATCCCGGGCACCGGGCGGCTCATTCAAGGAGAGACGATGAGACCATCGGATTATGGGAGGCTGCTGGCGCTGGCCGCCATCTGGGGCGCCAGCTTCCTGTTCATGCGCATCGCGGCGCCGGCGTTCGGCTCCATCAACACCACCTTCCTGCGGGTCTTCTTCGCCCTCGTCGGGCTCGCCGCCATGCTCCTGCTGCTGCGCACCCCCATGCAGTTTCACGGCAAGCTGAAAGCCATCATGGTGCTCGGCATCATCAACTCCGGCGTGCCCTTCCTGATGTACGCCGTGGCGGCCCTCTGGCTGCCCGCCGGCTACTCGGCCATCCTCAACGCCACCACGCCGCTGATGGGGGCCCTCATTGGCTTCTCCTTCTTTCACGAGGAGCTGACCTTGCGCAAGTGGGCCGGGGTCATGCTGGGGCTGGTGGGCATCGGGCTCATCACCACCACGGGGGAGGTCGACCTGAGCGGTCAGCTCGCCATCGGGGTGCTGGCCTGCCTCATCGCCACCGCCTGCTACGGCTGCGCTGGCTTCCTGACGAGGCGCTGGATCACCGAGCGGGGCGGACTGGACGCGAAGCTGGTGGCCTTCGGCAGCCAGATCGGGGCCGTCCTCTTCCTGCTCCCCTTCTTCGGCTACAGCCTGACGAGCGGGCCCGCCGTCGACTGGGCCCAGCCTGGGGTCTGGGCCAGCGTGCTGGCGGTCGGGCTCCTCTGCACCGCCTTCGCCTATCTGCTCTATTTCAGGCTGATCGCCGACATCGGGCCCCTGCGCTCCCTCACGGTCACCTTCCTCATCCCGCCGTTCGGCATCCTCTGGGGCTATCTGGTGCTTGGCGAAACCCTCACCGGCGGCTTCGTGCTCGGCGGCGCCGTGGTCTGCCTCGCGGTCTGGCTGGTGACCAGCCACGCCAAGCCGGCCAGGGCGCAGGAGTAGGGCAAAGCCTCATCTGTCGGGCCCCATGGCTCGGCAGATGGGCACAACTGGGGTAAGATGGCCCCCATCGTTTCTCCCGCCCCGGCGGACACCACAGCAGGGCCAGCCTTGAATCAGCTCAACCAATCCAGCCAGAACAAGCAGCAGATCTTTACCGTCACCCGCCTCAACAGCGCCGTGCGCATGATCCTGGAGCAGGATCTGGGGCTGGTGTGGCTGACCGGGGAGCTCTCCAACCTCGCGATGCCAAGCTCGGGCCACTGGTACTTCTCCTTGAAGGACATGTCGGCCCAGGTGCGCTGCGCCATGTTCAAGGGCAACAACCGCCGGGTGCCGTTCCGCCCCCAGGACGGCATGCAGGTGCTGGTGCAGGCCCGGGTCTCCCTCTATGAGCCCCGGGGCGACTATCAGCTCATCATCGAGTCGATGCAACCCGCCGGGGACGGCATGCTGGCCCTGCGCTTCGAGGAGCTCAAGCGCCGCCTCGGGGCCGAGGGGCTGTTCGACGAGGGGGCCAAGCGCCCCCTGCCCCGCGAGCCCCGCGCCGTGGGTCTGGTCACCTCGGCCACCGGCGCCGCCCTGCACGACATGCTGACCGTCTTGCGCCGCCGCGCCCCGGACTTGCCCGTCTTCATCTACCCGACCCTGGTGCAGGGCAGCGCCGCCACCGCCCAGATCGTCTCGGCGATCATGCTTGCCAACCGGCGCGCCGAGGTGGATGTGCTCATCGTCGGGCGCGGCGGCGGGTCACTGGAGGATCTCTGGTGCTTCAACGAGGAGGCGGTGGCCCGTGCCATCCACGGCTCCGCCATCCCCGTGGTGAGCGCCGTGGGTCACGAGGTTGACGTCACCATCAGCGACTTTGCCGCTGACTTGCGCGCCCCCACCCCCTCCGCCGCCGCCGAGCTGGTGGCGCCGGACAGGAGTGCCCGCGCCCAGCGCCTCGTGCACCTGCGCCAGCGGCTCACCCAGGCCATGAACCGCCACCAGACCGCCGCCCGCCACGGCTTCGCCCTGCTGCAAAAGCGGCTCGACCACCAGGATCCCAAGCGCCGGCTGGAGCAGCAGTCCCAGCGCCTCGACGAGCTGTCCGCCCGCCTGCAGCAACTGCTGGCAAGCCGCCTGCATCAGGGGGAGCGACGCCTGGCCAATCTTGAGCTGCGCCTGCAGGCCAAAAGCCCCGAGAAGCTGCTGGCCGCCGGCAAGCGCCGCCACCAGCTCGCGGAGGAGCGGCTCCATGCCCTGATTGCCCGGCGCCAGGATGTGGCCGGACACCGCCTCGCCATGCTGAGCGCACGCCTCGACGGGGTCAGCCCGCTGGCCACCCTGGGACGCGGCTACGCCATCGTACGCACCCCGACCGGCGAGGTGATCAGCCGCGCCGCTCAGGTGAACGTCGGCCAGCCCCTGGTCACCACCCTGGCCGAGGGCCAGCTGCGGGTGCGCGTGGAAGAGGTGCACAACCCCTAACCCAGCGGGGGCACTCATGGCGCCCCCGCTGCACTGCACTTCACCTCCCTCTCCCACCCTCTACACCAAGGTGGGGTGTACCGCCGCCCGGTTGCCGGATGACCCGGCGCCCCCCTGCTCCCCCGCCAGCGGGTTGCGTTGCACGTATTCAAACAGCCCGGCCTGCAGATTGACGTTCCAGAAGCGTCCCGCCAGGGTGAGCTCAAGGCGCTCCTGACCGAGCTCGGCCAGTCCGTGCGCCTGCCAGCGCTCGAACAGCGGCAGCAAATGGGCCCGCAGCGGCGCAGGCAGGCACGTCAGATCCAGCCAGCCCGCGTCCAGGCCTCCCCGCAGCAGACCGTCGATGCGCACATCGGGGGTCTGCCCCATCACCATGCCTGGGGGGCGTCGCCCTTCGGCCAGCGCCTCGTGCCAGGCGGCCAGATCCCGCCCCTGCATCAGGCCGTGGCCGTGAATGGTGCCCCCTCTCTCTAACCCCATCTGCCCCTGCCGACGGGCGACCCAGTTGACAATCA
>NZ_PQLN01000166.1:0-5003 GCF_002919855.1 Aeromonas sp. ASNIH8
CGACGGCGCTCGGCCCCTGTTAACACTTCGACCATCTTCTCGTTGTGACTAGTACTGAACATAGCTCCAAGACTACCTCTTAAGTTAAGAGGGGCGAAGTGTCTGGATCTTCAAGGGGCCAATCTAATCACCTTCAACTGGGTGCTGATGGTTATGAGGGTTTACTTCCAGCAGTCGGCTGGGTCTTTCACATCGGCCTTGGTGATGGTCAGGCGGGTACAGCCTGTATCGCCGAGCTGGGCACCAATAGCCTGAGCTTGCAGCTTGTAGGTGGCGGCACCGGTCGACGCTGCAACAACGGAAAAACTGTAGTAGCTGCTGCTGGGGTTACCAAGATCCGCCAGGTTCGTGCTGTAAGCGCTGCTGGTGATGCGATACTCTTCCTGCTTGAGTTGCATGGTCAGCAGAGTCTTGAACGCATCGGCGCGTCGGGAGTGCTGCAGTCCGTTTTGGAAAGAGGGATAAGCGATGGCAGCAATGATGGCCACGATGGCGACCACGACCATCAATTCAATCAGCGTTATTCCTCTTGCGAAGCGTATTGGCATCGGCATGGTTCCATAGGTGAGTTGAGACTATCATAGGATAGTACTCGCTGGCCCGAGAACGGGCTACAGACAGGAGTCTGGGCAAACATGGAAATGCGAATCAGGCCGGTGTCCGGCTTTACCCTGATAGAACTGATACTCGCCTTGGCACTGGTGGCGATCCTGGTTGCCGTCGCGCTCCCCAGCTATCAGTCATTGCGACAGGAGCAGATGGTCAGAGCTGCGACGCAGGCCATCTATACCGATGTTATGTTGCTCAAATCCGAGGCGGTCAAGCGCGGTGTGCCGTTGACGCTCAAACTCTTCAATGTCGGTCAATCAAACTGGTGCTATCGCATTGCGATTGATGGGACATGCAATAGCTGTGCAGATCAATGTTCTAGTATTGAAGGGAGAAAAGGAGTCAATGCTGACGAATTTGGAAGCGTGATTCTGGACTCCAACTTTACCAAGTCGGGTACGGCTATCGCGCTCGAGTTCAATAACCGTCGCGGAGACTTTCGAAGTCTTTATGGTGGTGTCAGTAATGGTTCCATTTGCCTGAAGATTGGAGAACATGAATACGCGGTGATTGTCTCCAAGATTGGGCGTGTCCGGAGTGATGTTGTGACAGGAACATCGCCATGCGCTTAAGCAAATCCAAGGGCTTTAATCTGGTTGAGCTGATGGTTGCTATGGTGGCGGGCTTGCTGCTGGTTGCGGCTGCTTCGGCGCTCTTTGCTAGCATACTCAAGGCCAACAAGACGGCCATGCAGGTCAGTCGCCTCAATCAGGAACTTCAATCGATTACGGACATGATGGCTCGTGATATCCAACGTGCGGGCTACGACGCCAGTGCTGCCACAAATACGCTGCTTTATAACCCGACATCGGGTTCTAGCACGACGTTGTTCCCCTTCGCTTTTAAGTCGGCCGATGACCTGGAGAGCAACTGCATCAGGGTGAGGTACGACGATAATGAGAACGGCGCGTTGGACAACACCTCTGCGGCGGGAGAAACCCGACGCTACAAGTACAACAGTGCAGAGAAGGTGATCAGGCTGGCTAAAGGCGATGAGGGCGAAGCTGATTGCGCGGACGTGCCAGAGAAAGGAGAGAAGATCAGCACGGACGATACGATAGCGATCAGTGCGTTGAGTTTTAGCATGATCTCCGGCTCCGTCTCCACGGGGGTCAGAACCATCAGGCTGAATATCTCGGGCAACGACATTAAATCCCCGGCTCTGGGGCTCACCCTGCAGCGGGATATCAGGCTGCGCAACGATGGGTTCTTGCCATGAAACGTCACGCCGGTTTCACCACCTTTACGGTCACCCTGCTGCTTATCCTCATCTTGGTCGGTGTGTCCCTGCTGGTGGGGAAATTGATGGTGGCCGACCGAAAGGTCAGCGTCAACGAGGTTCAATATCGGCAGGCCTTGGCGCTGGCTGAACTGGGGATTGCCGATGGCCTGAGTCGATATGGTGCAGGAATTGCCATTCCCAGCGAAGGTCTGACGGTCAGCTCGGCACAAGGCACCTATGTGCTTACAGCCAAGGATGATGTGGTCCCGCCGATTCTGGTAGGTACAGCGCCTAATCAGCTGAGTGTGACGCCGGTGGAGTTAATGTCCATAGCCACCTTGCCCAGCAATCTGGGAACTGCCACCGTGCGTGTGCAAGTAGCAGGCTATCATCTGCTCTCCGCAGCAAAGGCGGTGCCGCTGATGGTTGCGGGGGGAACCTCTATTGGAGGAACTTTCACTGTGGTCGCGAATCCGAACGGTGGGGGGCCGGGTGTGCCGCTTTCGGTTTGGTCTGATCAGGCCGTGGGGGGCAGTGGTTCCTGGCAAACCTGTCATCATGGGGACTTTAGTGGGGGCAGTTGCAGCACTAATCTCAGCGATAAGATCAATATAGGGTCAGATATCAAGGCAAGTGATCCCGCCTTTCCAGATGATCTGCTCTGGTATCTTTTTGGAGAACCGGATACTGAGGCGGGTTGGGCCAATATGTTCAATAACGGGGCTGTATCTATCCCCAATTGCAGCTCTCTTGGGGCGACATCGACCGGGATATTTATTGTTGATACCGGCGTCGATTGCGATTTTACTGCAAGTGCAATAGGAAGCTCGGGCGCTCCCGTGGTGCTGATTGTCCGGGACGGTGACCTGACGATGAATGGCGGCTTGGTATTCAACGGCATCATTTTCGCTCATTCGGACGATCCGAGTAACCCTCCACGGGTGAAAGCGAATGGTACGGCAACGGTGAATGGCTCCCTGATTGCCAATGCTCCTATCGATATCACCAGTGGTACTTTCAATGTCAAATACGATCAGTCCGTGCTTGACGGTGTTCAGCAGGGGGCCCGCTTTCAGACTACGAAGATGGTGCCTGGCAGTTGGCGGGATTGGTAGGGCGAGGAAAGCATATGAAAAAGCAGAAAGGATTCGGCCTGCTGGAGATCCTTATTACCTTGGTTCTACTCGGAGTCGGGGTGGCTGGGCTCGTCTCACTGGCGCGTGGCATGTTGAGTACAGCCCGCGAAGGGGGGCGGTACGAGATAGCCATGCGATTGGCTGAGTCCAAGCTCGATGAGTTTCGCAACTTCAACGAAATACGCACAGCGACCCCACCACTCACTGCTTATAAAGACATTTCCACCGGTAGCAGCAGCCAGTCACTCTCGAATGACAACTACGGAGTCAGCTGGACGGTCAGCAACCAGTATCTGAATGGTGGTGTCTGGTCGACGACTAAGCCAGCCACTTATCTTTACGACTATCCGGAGCGTAAGCGGGTAGAGGTGACTGTCACCTGGAATGATAATGATGGTTCAGCCCGTACGCTGCAACTGGCGGGCGCCATTTCCCCCACCGGCTCCTTTACCAAAGAAGAAACTGGAGACGGTCTGGTCAAACCCCGCGAGGGACCCAAGGTCGACTACACGAAGGGCAGTGTGCCCGATGTGGTCGCGATTGAACTGGGCGATGGCAACAACAAGGAGACCAGCAAGCCGCTGCCCAATATCTCAAAAGGTTCGGGTTCCAGCCGAACCATCCAATTTGATACGGCCACCTACTTGACCACAGGAAGCACCAGCACTCGTCTGGCTCAGCAAGACATGGCAACAGTTTATTGTAGTTGTAACTACACCGGATTAAATGGACAAGCTTATTTGCCAGCAGTTCCCGAGTATAGACAGTCGGAAAAAGTGCAATACTGGCAGGCTGGTGCATCAGTGAGCAAACCCATGGGGGAATTGAATGGTAATTCCCCGCAGGAGGCGCTATGTGGTACCTGCTGCCGTGAACACTATGACGTGAGCAATATAGGATTTGCGGGATACTATGACCCTCTGAACACAGGAAGGACATCAGGCAAGAGCAATGGGGCCTATATGGATGCGTGTCGGTTTGTTCGTATCGACGGTTCCTATACTCCTGCCCCGGACTGGCACCTTGTCAGTCTTACCACTTTCTCTGCCGGCTTTTTGAATGACGCCACCAACCTGGCTAACTATCGCGCATATGTTGCAGAAATGGTCAAGAGGTATGCCTTGCAACAAAAACGGGGTAGCAATTGGTCAACCCTCAGCACAGATCCAGCAATCGCCATTCAAGACTTCAACACATGGTGGTCATCTAACAACCGGTCTGGTAGCAGTACTGCATTAACAACCCCCGTTGGTACGGTGCAGTTAATAAGTCGTGGTATCTATGTCGATATCATGTCTCCAGACTATTTGGCAGATGTCGTTTATGGGAGTAAGGCAAATCCAGATATCAACGATGCTGACTTGGCCAAGATACCTTTTCAGGATATCAATATGACCCTGTTAAGTCATTGGAGTAGCAGCAGTAGTAATGGTACAGTTACTAGTCAGCCCATAGCGACAATTGACGATACTGGTGTTAATAGCAACTACGATAATAACTACTACGGTACCTATAGTCGTGGTCGTTTGACGGCCAATAATACAACCTATAGTGGTACGGTAGATAATCCGGTGATTATTACAGTAAAAAGCTTGAAGAATAATTTCGGCCTTGTCGGAGAAAATATTCCGTCAGGTGATAACACCGCTGCAATATCGACATTGCAGGTCAGTATATTGGCTCCATCCCAATTGCCAACGACCAATGTCAACGGGGTGATTAAATGTTTGGACCTGAAGACGACTACGACGGGTACTGGTAACAATAAAGTACCTGATTACCCATGATTAGCAGTCACCACGAGCTATACTGATCTTACGTACAGTTACTGAGGTGCGAGATCATGGCCAAAAGCAAAGTCCAATTCCAGAAAGGCTACAGCCTGTTTGATTTTTTCAAGGACTATGGCACCTGACTCTTATACACAAGTAGCGTCCTGAACGGAACCTTTCCCGTTTTCCAGGATCTGATCTTCTATGTGACTCCCAACATAGTAACGATCATGATAACTTCTGCTCTTCATCGTACGGCTGACT
>NZ_PQLN01000167.1:0-4985 GCF_002919855.1 Aeromonas sp. ASNIH8
GATTAAAAAGTGTGAAGGCGATCCTGACTATAAAGTTAACTGCATATCACAGGCCTATAAGTATTTGTTTTGTAGGCAAAAAACTATTTTTAATTTTTAACAAAATGTTCACGATCTCGCCCTGCAACACGGGAGGCCTCAATAAAGCGCAGTATGAAGGTTTGGCTACCATCTTGGCTCACCACCATATGAGCATCAAGCCTCACCCCGAGGGAAGCAATAAGCGCCCGAAGGGAGACGAACCGGTTGTTATCTATCCGATAAATCCGCAAGAAACGCTGAACAAAAATCAGAGCAGTGTGGATACTGTGTCCGCATTTGTAGATCTGGCCTGTGTTGTCCTGAATACTGACGAAGATAAATCGGCAGTCACGATCGCTTTCCTCAAGGAGCAGATCGGTTCAATGACCTTCCTGACCCACTCTCAATCAGTTCGACTGATCGCAAAAGCGCTACTGGGCACTCAGGCTCCTCCTACGCTGTCGATCGTAAAGAAAGCCATCGATGCCTTGGATGGTGAACAAAAGGCTTTAGTCGGCAAGCTGCTCGTCGCCTTTGTGAAAGCTGACAACTCGATCACCCCAGCCAAGGTGAAGGTACTGGAACAGCTGTATAAGCTGATCTCTTTGGATGTGAAACAGGTCTACTCAGACCTCCATTCAAATGAGGCCAGGATCGTATCAACGAGCAAATCTGGCAGCGTGACCAAGGCTACTGGCAGTGCCTCCAGTTTGGATATGGCTCGGGTGGCACAGCTCAAACAAGAGACCTCACAAGTCACTGCAATGCTCGCATCAGTGTTTACAGAGAATGATGGTGAACATGATGATATCCACCAGCCACAACAGGCCAAGACCGAAGTGTCACCAGGTCAAACGGTCGAGCCGACAACCCTTGGGGATACCCATTCTCTGTTTGGCCTTGATGATGATCTAAGCCAATTCCTCAGGGCTCTGCTTACCCGTCCGGAATGGGCTCGTGATGATTTGTCTGAACTTGCCAGCACCATGGGCCTGATGCTCGATGGCGCACTTGAACAAATTAACGAAGTCATGCTCGATCACTTTGATGAAATGCTGATCGATGGTGATGACCCCTTTGAATTGAACACCGACCTTCTGGAGCAAATTCCTCATGAGTAAAATCAGGCCAAAAGAGCGCGACGCCGTAATCCAATCCTTAAGAGCGGGTGTCGTGCCCAAGGTGGGTCAGCATCTCATCCAGGTTGGCCGCAAAAACGAAATTGACGCCTTCATGGCTGACATCCATCGCGTTGCCGATACAGGTTCATCATTCAGGATCGTTATCGGGGAGTATGGTGCCGGTAAAACCTTCCTTCTCAACCTTGTGCGAGCAATCGCGCTTGAGAAGCAGCTTGTTACCGTTCACGCCGATCTCAATCCCGATCGCCGACTGCATGCCAGCGGCGGCCAAGCGCGGTCCCTCTATTCTGAACTCGCCAAGAATATGTCCACCCGCACGAAACCTGATGGCGGTGCACTTACTGGTGTAGTGGAGAAGTTCATCGCTCAGGCGAAAAATGAAGCCAAGGCGAATGGCTCACAACCTGAAGCGGTCATCCGGAAGAAGCTGGAAGATCTCGCCGAGATGGTTAATGGCTATGACTTTGCCGAGGTGATCGCCGCCTACTGCAAAGGGTTCGAAGATGGCAATGACCAGCTGAGGCATGACGCCATCAGATGGCTTCGGGGCGAATTCTCAACCAAGACCGATGCTCGCATGGCGCTGGGTGTCCGGACCATCGTTGATGATGCCACCATGTATGATCAGCTCAAGCTGATGGCCCGTTTCGTTCAGCTGGCAGGCTATTCAGGCTTGCTGGTGTGCCTTGATGAGATGGTGAACCTCTATAAGCTTGCCAACACCCAGGCTCGCAACTCCAACTACGAACAAATCCTGCGGATCCTCAATGATTCCTTGCAAGGGACGTCGGTCGGGCTCGGGTTCATCCTTGGCGGCACTCCCGAGTTTTTGATGGACACCAGACGCGGCCTCTTCAGCTATTCAGCCCTGCAATCCCGTTTGGCCGAGAACAGCTTTGCTCAGGATGGGCTGGTGGATTACTCAGGGCCAGTACTGCGCCTCTCAAGCCTGACCCCTGAGGATTTCTACGTTCTCCTTGAGAAGTTGCGGCATGTCTATGCCTGTGGTGATGAAACCCGTTACACATTGCCAGACGAAGCGTTACCGGCATTTATGGCCCATTGTGAGAGCCGGTTGGGGGAAAGCTATTTCAGAACCCCCAGAACGACGATCACCGCCTTTGTGAACCTGCTGGCCGTCCTGGAGCAGAACCCTGATGCAAACTGGAAAGAGCTCATTGGCTTTACTGACATCAAATCTGATCAGGGAGCGGAGTTAGAATTGGCAGTGGAGCCCGATGATGAATTCACCTCGTTCCAGCTCTGACTCCCGACATTTTGAACGGCTGGATGAGCGGATCCGGCGCTGGGTGTGGCAAAAGGGGTGGACCTCTCTTCGTGATGCGCAAGAGCGGGCGATACCGGCATTATTGGGGGCAGATACAGACGTGATCATCGCGGCTGCCACCGCTGCGGGTAAAACTGAAGCTGCCTTCTTGCCGATATTCACGGTGCTACTGAACAGCCCCGAGCCCTCTACGGTTCTATACATCAGTCCTCTCAAAGCGCTGATCAATGATCAATGGGGACGGCTCAACGAGCTCTGTGACTCGTTGGAGATCCCTGTTACTGGCTGGCATGGTGATATCGCCTACAGCAAGAAGCAGAAGTTCTTGAAGAGTCCCAACGGGGTGTTGTTGATCACCCCTGAATCCCTGGAGGCCCTCTTTGTGAATCGGGGGTCATCCATCCCTGGGATGATGGCCAACATCAAGTACATCGTGATTGATGAGCTGCATGCCTTCATCGGCTTTGAGCGAGGAAAACAGATCCAATCCCTGATGCATCGTGTTGAGCTGGCCATCGGTCGTCAGGTCCCCCGCGTTGGGCTCTCTGCTACTCTCGGGGATATGTCGCTCGCGGCAAAATTCTTGCGCCCTTCCCTACCTGATAGCGTCCAGCTCATCGAGTCAAAGGATGGTGGCCAGGAGCTAAAGGTCCTCATCAAAGGCTATATCGAAGGTAAAACGGAACCAGACGAAGAACGAGATGAAGACGACCCGACTTCTCCCTATGTAGCCATCAGTAACGACTTGTATCGTGCACTCCGCGGGTCAAACAACCTGGTATTTCCCAACTCCAGATCAAACGTTGAAAAGTACACAGACCGTTTACGTCGCCTTTGCGAACAAGATAAGGTCCCAAACCAGTTCTGGGCGCACCACGGCAGTTTGTCGAAAACATATCGTGAAGAAACCGAAGAGGCCTTGAAGTCGGGTGATGTGCCAGCGACAGCTATTTGCACCAGTACGTTGGAGCTCGGGATCGACATTGGCTCCGTTAAAAGCATTTGCCAAATCGGTCGACCACCTGCGGTGTCTTCATTGCGGCAACGTCTTGGTAGGTCCGGACGCCGTAAGGGAGAATCCGCAATCCTTCGCGGCTACATCATCGAGCGCGAACTCTCCCCCAATACAAGTATCTCAGATTCACTACGTGAGGACCTGATCCAAACTATCGCCATGGTCAGGCTACTGATCGGTGGTTGGTTTGAGCCTCCCCTTGCTGGTGGCTTGCACGCCTCAACTCTAGTTCAACAGATCCTTTCTGTTATCAGTGAGCGCGGCGGCATCATGGCCAGAGACCTTTGGCATAGTCTACTCTCCCCTGGTGCGCCTTTTGAAGGATTCACACCTGATGACTTTATTGGGCTTCTCAAGCAGATGGGCAGCTTGAAATTGATACAACAGGACTCATCAGGTTTGCTGCTGCACGGTGAAGTAGGCGAAAAACTCGTTAACAATCACGAATTCTACGCATCATTTGTCAGTGATGAGGAATACCGGCTGATCTGCGCCTCTACTCAAGTTGGGTTGATCCCGATAAGCAGGCCTCTGATTACAGGCCAGAAGATCATTTTTGCCGGTCGCCGCTGGCAAGTTCTCGAAGTGAATGAAGAAAAGAAATTTATACTGGTGGCCCCCTCAAAAGGAGGGACTCCTCCTGTCTTCGATAACTGCTTGGCCACTGTTCACGAAATAGTCAGGATTGAAATGCGCAATGTGCTTGCTGGTGGCTTTGATGTTCCATTTCTTGATACCAGAGCAAAAGAGCTACTGTCCGAAGCAAGAGAAAACTTTAAACGCTTTGATCTTGACTCGACTACATTGATTGAAGTGGGCAATAATTCCGTACAGCTGTTCCCGTGGTCCAGTGATATTGCACATGATGCGTTTGTTCTGTTGATGCAAAAAAATGATATTGATGCTGTTAATGAAGGCATTTACATCTTACTTAATTGCAGCAAAGAAAAAATGCTGAATGTTATCGTCAGCATTAATGACTCACATGTACTATCGACAGACCTACTGGACGGAGTCCGAAACTTAAATCGAGAAAAGTGGGATTGGGCTCTTCCTGATAGAATTTTGCGTAAATCATTCTCCTCACTTAGGTTGGATCTGGAAGGTGCATTAGGAATCTGTAAGAAGGTCATACTCATGCATGGAAAATAATTTTGCTACTAAACTGGCTAAATAGCTATTCCGAATAGTAGATCACTGTACTCGTACCGCTTCTACAGGTGACATGGAGCACACATCGTCGATGAGCCTTGTCACTTCAGGTGTTGCATGTTAACCAGAAGATGCCAGCGGTGTGACTGTGGATCGCTTGCCGTTGAATAACGGCAATTAAAAATAATTGGTTAATCATTTTTTAAACCACCTAATCAACCTAAAGCACCACATTCGTAGGGAAGGTGCGAATAAGCGGGGAAATTCTTCTCGGCTGACTCAGTCATTTCATTTTTTCAGTTTGAGCCGATCTTTTCTCCCGTAAATGCCTTGAATCAGCCTATTTAGACCGTTTCTTCGCCATTTA
>NZ_PQLN01000168.1:0-4927 GCF_002919855.1 Aeromonas sp. ASNIH8
GCAGTTGTCATAAGCTCGGAGCGAAGCATTTACCAAGGCATCTTGCTGAATACTGCTTCCGGTTTAATCATCGTTTTGACCTCAAGAGTATGTTTGTTGAATTGGGGCATGCAGTCGTGGCAAGCCCTCCGATGCCATATCGGCTCTTGAAGCTGGCTGAGGGTCATGGGTAATCAGGATTGTTGATGTGGCCACCTATCAGCTGAGGCCCGCCTGGAGACGGTTGTACCGACCTTGCTCAATCACTTGCGGCGCAAGATAGAGCAGGTTAGTGTTGATGGTTACCATGGCACCAAAGCGTGTCACCTCCTTCTGAAAAATAGGGAGCAGGGCCATTTTTTCTCACAGTAGCTCTATTTATTAACTTCAATGTATGTTCTTCCTGCTTCTTATAAAAAGCAGTTGATTATGTTAATTTTTATCATTATCCGTAAAGTTTAGAACTGAATTATGAAAATCAAAGAGGGGCCTGAACAGGCCCCTCTTTGATTTTCATATAGGCTCAGATAGCCTCTTATTTAACGACAACCTCTCCAACCATACCAGCTTCCATATGACCAGGTACAAGACAAGCAAATGATACTGTACCTGCTTTATCAAATTTCCATAGCACTGCACTCTTCTGACTGGGTGCAAGAGAGATCATGTTTGGCATGCTATGTTTCATCTGCATACCTTGCATTTGTTGCATCATTCCCGCATGCTCTTTGAGCTCTGAGGTTGTTCCGAGAACGAACTCATGTGGTAGTTTTCCATTATTCTTTATAAAGAATCGGATTGTTTCACCTTGTTTGACCGATATCGTTTTCGGTGTAAACCGCATGGTGTCATCCATAGATACGTCAATGGTTCTAGACACATCTTTGGCAACACCAGGGGAACCAGCCATACTCCCCATGTCATGCCCCATAGGAGCTGGATTCCCCTTCATTGAACTCATGTCATGGTTCATGCCATTCTTCATTGAGTTCATGTCATGACCTTGCTCAGAAGCCATCACACCCGTAGAAATTACTATCACAGCAGCAGTAATCATTTTGAATTTCATACATTACCTTCCTTATGTAATCAGAACCAGAATCTGGCACCTGCAATAAATCTCGTATCAGATGTACTCTCCCCATGATCTTTTGCTAGATCGTATGTATTGCCAGCGAGAGTTTTCCATTCAACGCCTATGTAAGGAGCAAACTGCCTACTTATTTCATAACGTAACCGCAAGCCAGTGCTGATGTCTGAGATACCTCGCCCAACAGACATATCATCATTATCTTTACTGTAAATATTCATTGCAGCTTGGGGCTGTAGTATCAATTTCTGAGTAAGTAAGAGGTCATATTCCGCCTCTAGGCTTAAAAGCATTAGACCATGCTGATCTACAAATAAAGAGGAGTCAACCTCAAACCAATATGGCGCTAATCCTTGTAGGCCAAGGGCAAGCCATCCTTTATCGCTTCTAGATTGATATGTATCATATCTTGCTCCAAAAAGGATGTCCCAGTATGCAGATGTAGCATACCCATAAAGAACTTGGTTTTCTGTATCCTGTAATGAATTTTTATATTCACCTTCAGATTTAAACCATATTTTTTGATAGTCTTTCCCTACCCAAGCAAGGGCTTTGTAGGAAGCATAATTTTCCTCTCGTCCATTTGAATATTCAAGCCTGTCAATTAACAGAGAAGAAAAGGTATGTTCATCTGCTAAGGAAAGCTGCTCTCTGCCTTCAAAAAGGCTTGGGCCTGAACTAAGTGTGAGTCCATCAGAATATTCATCAGGGCTTCTTTGTTCGCTATCCTCAGATGCGGTTAAATCAGGGTGATAGCCGCTAACAGCATCTTTTGACTCCTCAGAAAAAGAAAGAGAAGCAAATAACCCAAGGCTGATCAACCATATTCCATTTTTTACTATACTTTGAATTAGCATTATTTATTTCCTCAAGAAACCACTACTTCACGGAACATTCCAGCATCCATATGGAACATAATATGACAGTGCCAAGCCCAACGGCCAATGGCATCAGCGGTCACAAGAAAACTAATTCGTTGTGCTGGCTGCACAGGTATTGTGTGCTTTCTTGCCAAAAAGGAGCCATCTTCATTCTCAAGTTCACTCCACATACCATGTAAATGCATGGGATGGGTCATCATGGTGTCATTGTGGAGAGTAATTCTAACTCTTTCTCCATAATTAAAATGAATTGGTGTTGATTTACCGAACTCAACGCCATCAAACGACCATGTATAGCGTTCCATATTTCCAGTCAAATGAAGTTCAATTTCGCGTTCTGCTGGTCTTGGATCTATGGGCCCACCTTTAGTTTTCAGGTCTGCTAACGTAAGCACTCTTCTCCCATTATTACGTAGCCCTACACCAGGGTCATTCAGATTGCGTCTTGGTGTATCTACCCTCGCATCAACACTGGGCCCAAACTCTGTACTGGCATGCCTAACCTTGCTTGGCGGTGTAGCATTACTCATACCAGCCATGGAGCTATGATCCATCGTTGGCATTGCCCCCGATGCCATGCCAGGCATTGAGCCATGATCCATACCTGCCATAGAGCTATGATCCATCGCTGGCATTGCCCCCGATGCCATGCCAGGCATTGAGCCATGATCCATACCTGCCATAGAGCTATGATCCATCGCTGGCATTGCACCTGATGCCATACCAGGCATTGAGCCATGATCCATACCTGCCATGGAGCCGTGATCCATTCCGTCCATGGAGCCCATCATATCTTCCATTGAAAGAGGCTCAGGTTTGTCTACAGTAGGAATCGGAGCTGAAAGGCCAATCGCCGTCGACAACGTACCTCGGGCAAAACCAGTACGATCCATCGACTGTGCGAAAATCGTATGGGCGTTATCGATGGGTTGAACAATGACATCGTAAGTTTCACCAGGGCCGAAACGAAACTCATCTACGTCTATAGGTTCAATATCAACACCATCGGTTTGTACAACCGTCATTTTTATGCCTGGAATTCTGACATCGTAAAAAGACCCTCCAGCACCATTTATAAATCTAAGTCTGATCTTCTCACCTTTATTGAAGACACCAGTCCAATTTCCATTAGGGGTTGTTCCGTTCATTAAATAGGTTAAAGTTGCAGAGGATAAGTCAGCCAAATCTGTAGAATTCATTCTCATTTCATTCCACATCTGGCGTTTGGTGAAGGCAACCTTTAATCCACTGTTGCTGACATCGTTAATGAAGTCGATAGCTGTAGGCTGATTAAAATTATAGTAATCACTTTGCGATTTCAATTTTGATAAAATTCGCATCGGGTGCTCATCTGTCCAGTCTGACAAGAGAACAACATAATCTCTATCGGCTGATATAATCTCGCCTTCTTTTGGCTCTATAATTAAAGCGCCATACATTCCCGTCTGTTCTTGAGAACCAGAGTGAGAGTGATACCAATATGTACCGGACTGTTCCAACGTGAATTTATATGTGAATGTCTCTCCTGGTTTAATACCATTGAAACTAATACCAGGTACGCCATCCATTTCAAATGGAAGTATTATACCATGCCAATGAATAGAGGTAGGCTCACTGAGCTTATTGGTAACACGAAGAGTAACCTCATCGCCTTCCTTTAAGCGTAATGTCGGTGCAGGTATGGAGCGATTGACAACCGTGGCAATTCTTGTACTTCCAGTAAAGTTGACAACAACTTCTTCAACTACCAGATCGATTACTGTTCCACTTAAAACTGAGCTGTAAACCTTTTGCGGCAGTTCTTCTTTAGCGTTAATTGACATAGGAATCGATGCCACAACTCCGCCAGCAGCAATCCCTTTAACAAACTTTCTTCTTGAGATAGAAGGATTAAATCCATTTTTACTATGAACATCATTCATAAGCGCCTCCATTTCATCACAACTGTGATGTGCGATGATGCTCATTATAGAAATCAATGTACAATTACAATACTGTAATTTTTCTCAATGCGTATAAAAAATGCGCAAAACTTACGTTAAAGCATGATTTTATTTGCTTTATCTGTTTCGCCCACTACCCATTCCATGCTGAAGTGCAATCACATGGACATCACCGTTGTAGCTGACTTTGACTGTGTTGATACTTTTGTCCATGGGGAGTTGCAGTTGCTTTGTCTTCCCAGGAGTAGCCATTACAGTACCCAGTTTAGTGTCATCCAGGGTAGATACACTCACAGTATCGGTACTAAGTGCGTTGGCACTCCAATCCATATATATAATGTTGTGCCCAGCACGAACGTTATAAGGCACAGGAGCCTGAGCAAAGGCGGAGAAGCTTCCGACGACCAGCGTACATGCCATGAATGCACCAATTTTAATATTCATAAACCACCTCATTTAATTATGACTCAAGTTACGTGACTAACTATATACTCTGAATCATTACATGAAGCTGTCACAAAAATTACAAATTAGTAATAAACCTATTGAAGAGTGTTTGGGGAACGCTGGATGCCTTAAATCAGGACATACCCTATTTTTTGACCTGCTCAGATAGAGATTCGGTTCATGCAGCATGAATCGCCCGGCTTCTCTAGGGAAGGTGCGAACAAGTCCCTGATATGAGATCATATTTGTCATTTGGAGCCATGAAACAGGGTTCATCATGAGTCATCAGCTCACCTTCGCCGACAGTGAATTCAGCAGTAAGAGCCGTCAGACCAGAAAAGAGATTTTCTTGTCCCGCATGGAGCAGATTCTGCCATGGCAAAACATAGTGGAAGTCATCGAGCCGTTTTATCCCAAGGCTGGTAATGGCCGGCGACCTTATCCGCTGGAAACCATGCTGCGCATTCACTGCATGCAGCATTGGTACAACCTGAGCGATGGCGCGATGGAAGATGCTCTGTACGAAATCGCCTCCATGCGTCTGTTTGCCCGGTTATCCCTGGATAGCGCCTTGCCGGACCGCACCA
>NZ_PQLN01000169.1:0-4879 GCF_002919855.1 Aeromonas sp. ASNIH8
AGGAGAGCGGAGCAGTGGCTCAACCTACGACCTCGGAAATGTCTCGGATTCAGGCAGCCTGTCAAGGTATTCGAAGAGTACCGTCAGGCGGCATAGGCGAGTGTCGCACTTCGAAGTTGAATTCGCGTAAAACCAAGTTAATTGGGGTCGATGTTATACAAGCAATACTGTTGGTCGAGGGTGCTGGATGTGGTTGACCTTTGGCAACCACAACATGTAAGGGGATAGTTGTGAATACTTTTAATGGAGCTGATGGGATCAGATCTCAAATTGTTCGTGACACTTTCTTGGTGCCATCATTATTGTTTGCTCTCTTTGTTTACTGGTGTGGACTGGAAAGGTATCTCAATGGCTTGTCTAATCCGCTCCCAATGAAATTTATTCTGTGTATATCGCTTTTTATTAGTGCCATGTATGAGTTGAAAAGAGGTTCATTTCGAGCAGATATGGTTGCTATCCTAGCGACTTCAATTATTTTTGCGGTATCTCCATGGTTAGCCTGTGAATGCCGTAATTGGTACTTGAATTTCATTGTTCAGCTTAAAGGTGTTCAGGAGGTAACTGATGCAATAGGACATGAGTATATTCGGGCTGTAGAAAATCCGGCAGTAGGAATCGGTTCTTGCTTTGCAATGGCACTCGCAACGATAAGGTTGCCACTTAATCGTATAATTAAGGCATCTTTGGAAAGAGTTTTTATTGTGAAAAAACCTGATTATGTATGCCCCCACTGTGGGCAGGTAACCGATCATTTATAGTGAAACCATGCCGTAGCTTCCGTTGGCCCTTATACAGGCATTTTTATGGCTTACTTCCTCTGTTTTCCCCAGATATAGGCATGAAACAGAGATTGTGATAAAAGTAACTAGACATATTTGACGGGTAAGCGGGCTGAGGTCATACTAGACATATATGACCACTGGCTCGAATGGGGTCTCTCATCGGATTATCCGTAGCAAAGGCTGGACACTGGCCGAGGTCGGAATCCGATGGGGCGTGACTGAACGGCAAATGAACAGTGGAAAGCTGAGGGATCTCGATGCTACCGCTGGATTGCCAGATCGTAAGCAGCTCGATAAGTGCCAGTAGATAAAGGGTAATCATGTGCTTCACGAAGTGATGATCGATGGCATCAAGTATGTGCCCCAGGCGACCATCCTGCCGACTGATTGCAACCTTGCGGGCCGCCCTTCATGAGTTGGTGTCGCTCCACTACTTCGGCACAAGGCACAAGGCTCAAGGCTCAAGGCGTTACTGGGCTGGTTATCGAAATGCTTTCGCCAGAGTTGGGGAAGGTGATGGATGTCGATATTGGTGCCGCCTTCGAGCGCACATCGTCAACCGATTAGATAGAGGGTAGTTCGTAACTATCCGGAATTTCCGGATGGTTGTGGATTGTTCAGTACGTTAGAGGGAAAACAATGAACGGGTTAGCCAGAAATGCAAAAGGGCATTGGGTAGCAACCCACATGGGCCAGCGCGTAACCTTCACCGAACAGCGCTTCGGTGATGCTGCCGAGTTACTTGCCCACCGCGTCCTGCTGGCTATGCAGGCTGGTACATACGACGAGTTGAAGGATAGCGCCCTGCTCAAGCAGAGTTACAGTCGAGAGCTGGCCGCCCAGGTGTTGGGCATCCACGTAGGCGAGCTGAATGAATGGCTTCTGAGCGGTGTATTGCGCGGTCAGGAGATAACGCCCCCCCGCCCAGACAACCGGAGAGGGGCAGGGAAAATTAGCGGTTATGAACTGGCTATCGTGCAAGAGCGCATGAAGGCAGACTGAGTTAATTAAGGAAAAAACAGCATGGCTGACAATCGAGAGTTTGCCGAGCAAATCGGGGCCGCAGTCGCCAGCCTTGGGACAAGCGAGGCGTTGAACTGTATGGCTCGTGTGATGTGCTGGGTCGCTGCTGACCACGGCCAGGCTATAGAGTTCGTGTGCGATCTCGGTGTGGTGACAGTAGAGCCCAAGCAGCAACCGCTGCAAAGTTGAGGGAAAAACGGCCATGAAAGTAAGGGATCTGAGAGAGCTACTTAAAACAATGCCAAGTGAAGCAGATGTAGTTTGGCAAAACGATGATAGCACAGAGGATGATATTCGCTGTGAGAGCTGCATGTACTCAGTCGTGGATAGCGTTGAAAAGTTCACCAGTTCCAGACTCACGCAGGTTTTTTGGGGCCCTGTTGTGGTCTTAGGTAAGCGAAGGGAAAAAAGACCATGAGCAAAGAGCTTTCTCAAGCTGCGGAGAACGGGGCGGAAGTGTTGGTCGCCCAGGCTGCCGAGTTTTTGAGTCTGCCAGATGCCGAGCGTGAAGCGGTGCTGGCGGCCATGCAGGAGGAGGTTATGTCCCAACTGCATGGTTATGACGACAACTGATCAGGGAAAAACGGCATGGCTCGTTGGTACAGCAAACAGCGCAAACAGCGCATGAATGGTGACTTCTTGAAGTATGGATTTATCCCAGGCCGTGGCCGCATCGCCCTTGAACAAAAGCCTTGCCACTTTGCCAGTCACCTGGATTTGTGCGAGTTCACCGGCGATTGCGATTTTTGCAATCACGCCAGAAAAGATGATCCGTGTTATGCCTCGATCACTCATTACGGGGAGGGAGGTAGTGAGGCTGATTTTTACATATGCAAGCACTGCCTGCGCAGCAAACACCATGCCCGTTACATCGGAGAAGAGGGTTACCACCAAGGCTACTCGAAGTTCAACCAATGGAAGCGCCGCGCTGCGCTGGCCCCTGAGCAACACATTTGCGATTACTGTGATTCGGTAGTGACTGGCGATTGCGATTGCAAGGGCGCTACTTACTGGAGAGAGCAGGCGACAGCCGTCTGAGTTAGAGGAGTATTGATGGATCTGCTCATAGCCAAACAACAAGCCAACCCCGTTGAATATTATGTCGAGGCATACGCCCAGCATCCTGATAAGCCGGGAATTTTTTGCTCTTATCGCGGCACAGTTAGCCGTGACGGTCTGATCATTTCAGGTGAGGATTTCGATTGCCTCCTCAACGGGTTTATTGACCACATATTTGTCGAGACTGGTGTTCGTTGCCATAGCAGCACAATCAAGCTCCACAAGCTGCAACTGGTTCAAGACGACAATTTTCGTAAGTTGTTTGAGGTAGATGAGCAACATTGCTAAGTCAGAGGAGTACACGATGGACGAGAACGAGAACAAGCTCATCACTGTATCGAATCAACTCAAGGTCGGGCCTGCTCTGGCTACCTTGTCGGTTTGTTTTTTAGTTCTGGCGGGCCACCTGTCCTGGTGGGTGATCTTGATAGTGTTTCTATGGGGTTTGGACGACTCGATAACCATCAACTGGCGCAAACTGTTTCGTCGCTGGAGTTAAGGAGAAAGCCGCATGATGAGGCTGATCTGGGTGTTGGGTGCAAGCGGCTTTTTATCCGGCTGCGATGCCTTTGATGACCTGGCTGCTGCCCAGCAGCCCAAGACTATCGAGATCGTCGGCGGTTACCAGGTGCAGATTAACGGGCAGCCGGTGGCTATCGCAGGCACCAGCCTGTGCCGGTCCCATAAGAGTCGGCATGACTGTATCGTAGTTACCCCTGACACTAGCGTGGTCGAGGTATTGGTCGTCTATCTAGGGCAGTCGTTCCGCGAAGCCTGGACGGTCAAACGAGTAGGGGAGCAGCGGCAACTGTTACGGGGCGATGGCAGCACGGTTATGGTGGCGAACTGATAGAGGAGTAGTCATGGCAAAGCTTGGCATGGCTGTGATCATGAAAATGCGGTGGCTGGGGGATAATGCTGTGGATGTGGCGGACCTTCTGCCAGACCATAATTTTCACCATAAAGATGGTGTTCTGATCATTCACCAGCACGGCGGTGACGTCAGAATACCGAAAGGTGGGAGGTTCGCCGTTGATGATGCTGGCCATGCCCATAAAGTATTGATGCTCACAAGACAGTTTACTTTGAAACCAAACGGTACTGTGACGGCCTGCCCGAGGTGTAGCAACAACACTGAATTTATCGGCTGCTCAATTCAAGTGGTAGAGGACTGCTGCGAAGTGTTTGTGATTTGCAGGTGTAACTTTGATCCGACAGAACAGAACACTGACCACCGCTATGAGGTAAGTATTCACCGGAACAGTATTGACACAGGAAAAATGAGACGATCGTCTCTTGATCCCACTTTCCTGCTTGCTTGATCCTGCTCCTTAGATACGCTCCCCCCATGAGCAAAAACACCATGCATTCCGCGGGAATGCCCACCACTCTGGAGCAGGCCAACGAGCTGATTTATAAGCTCCTCGACCGCATCGCCGAGCTGGAGGACCGCCTCAATCAGCACAGCGGCAACTCCTCCAAGCCGCCTTCCAGCGACGGCCCCGGTGCACCGCCGCCGGCCCGCAAGCGTCCGGCGTCCGGCAAGCAACGGGGGGCGCAGCCCGGTCACAAGGGACATCGCCGCGAGCGGCATCCGCTTGATGCCCGCCTGACCCTGGTCCCGCATTACCCTGCCGCCGATTGCGCTTGCTGTGGCGGGGACATGGTGGCCCATGCCAAACCCTATCAGGTTCATCAGGTGTTCGAGCTGCCCGAGGTGAGCTATC
Source organism: Aeromonas sp. ASNIH8 (assembly GCF_002919855.1). Lineage (NCBI taxonomy): Bacteria > Pseudomonadati > Pseudomonadota > Gammaproteobacteria > Aeromonadales > Aeromonadaceae > Aeromonas > Aeromonas sp. ASNIH8. The sequence goes on from NZ_PQLN01000169.1 coordinate 4,592, forward strand.
TCGTCACCGAACACCAACTGTATCGTGCGACCTGCTCACGGTGTATCGGCACGACCCAGGCCGCACTGCCAGACAACGTCAGCAGCAGCCAGATGGGGGCCAATCTGCTCAGCTACATCGCGCTGCAAAGCGGCCAGTTTCACCAGAGCGTCAGCCAGATAGGTAATCCCCCCATTTTTAGGGGCATTCAAAAGTAGAGGTCATGCGGCCTGTGCCAGACGCTGTTTCGGCGTGTAGCCACCCAGCGCCATATTGGGCCGCTCATGGTTATAAACCCACAGCCAGTTC
>NZ_PQLN01000017.1:0-58883 GCF_002919855.1 Aeromonas sp. ASNIH8
GACACCGCTATGCCACCGTGATCATGGATGCCGAGCGAACCCGCGTCCTGTGGGTGGGGCACGGCAACAGCCGGGCCGCTATCCGTCCCTTCTTCGAGCAGCTCGGCGAGCGATGCCAGCAGATTGAGGCGGTGGCGATGGACATGAACACGGCGTTCGACCTGGAGGTGAAGCAACACTGCCCGCAGGCGGAGGTGGTCTACGACCTGTTCCACGTGGTGGCTCGCTATGGCCGAGAGGTGGTGGACCGGGTGCGAGTGGAGCAGGCGAATGCACTGAAAAGCGATAAACCGGCGCGAAAAGTGGTCAAAAGTGCGCGTTGGTTGCTGCTACGTAATCGGGCGAAGCTGAGTGAAAAACAGGATGTGAAGTTGCAGGAGCTGTTGGCGGCGAATCAACCGCTGGCGATGGTGTACGTGCTGAAAGAGGCGTTGAAGGGCATCTGGTATGCGCCGAGCGTGTGGGAAGGATGGCGACGATGGCGGAGCTGGATGCGGCAGGTGAAGGAAAGCGGGCTAGCGCCGCTGCAACGATTTGGTCGAAATTTATCGAAATATATGCGGGGGATCCTAGCGAGTGCAAACTACCCGATGCACACGAGTGTGCTGGAAGGGGTGAACAACAAGATCAAAGTGATAAAGCGTATGGCATATGGATTTAGGGACTCAGAATACTTTTTTCTGAAAATCAAGGCGGCCTTCCCCGGAAAGCCGCGATGAACCTTTTTTTATCCCGTTTCCGCCTCTATTGCGCCTCCTCGGTGCCACCTTGCAGCGATGCCGGTCGCGACGCGGCGGGCGCCGGCATCATATCGCCTTTCCCAACGGCACCGCCTCCTGCACGGGCAAGGGGAAATGGCAGGCTACCTGATGCCCCTGCCCGCCGCACGCCTCAAGGGCGGGCGAGCGGGTGCGGCACAGATCCGTTGCATGGGGGCAGCGCTGGTGAAAATGGCAGCCACTCGGCGGCGAGATGGGGGACGGTACATCCCCCGTCAGCAGGATGCGCTGGCTGCGCCGCCGTGGATCCGGCACCGGAATGGCGGAGATGAGGGCCTGGGTATAGGGATGGCGTGGTGCCAGGTAGAGTGCCTGGGCCTCGGCCAGCTCGACGATCCGGCCCAGATACATCACCGCAATCCTGTCCGAGATGTGCTTGACCACCGACAGGTCATGGGCGATGAAGATGATGGCGAGGTTCATCTCCCGCTGCAGATTGAGCAGCAGGTTCACGATCTGGGACTGCACCGACACGTCGAGCGCCGACACCGCCTCGTCACACACCAGCAGCTTGGGCTTGAGGGCGATGGCGCGGGCGATGCCGATGCGCTGGCGCTGGCCGCCAGAGAACTCATGGGGATAGCGATCCACCGCGCTGCCGGGCAAGCCGACTTTCTCCAGCAGCTCCTGCACCCATGTCCGGCGCTGTTCGGCGTTGCCCTTGCCGTGGATGATGAAGGGCTCCTCCAGGATCTGCCCCACCGTGTGGCGGCTGTTGAGGGATTCTGCGGGATCCTGGAACACGATCTGCATCTCCTGACGCAGGGATCGCATCTCCTTGGGCGAGAGGTGGGTGATGTCATGCCCCTCGAAGGTGATGGAGCCGGCGCTCGGCTCGAACAGCTTGAGCAACGAACGCCCCAGGGTGGACTTGCCGCATCCCGACTCTCCCACCAGGCCAAGGGTCTCCCCCTGCTTGAGATCAAAGCTGATGCCATCCACCGCGTAGACGGTGTATTGCTTGCGCAAGAAACCGCCACCCATCTTGAAATGCTGCTTTAAATTGCTTACCGACAACAAGCTGGTCATGACTTCCATCCCCGACGATTCATGGCAGCAGACGACCTGGTCGCCTTCCCGCCGCCAGGCTGCCCTGCGACACCCCGTAACACCAGACCGTTCATAGGCTCACCTCCTTCCAGTGGTGGCAGGCCACCCCGTGGCGTTCGCTCAACTGCTCGGTCACCGGTATGGTCTCCACGCAAAGGGGCGTGGCATGGGGGCAGCGGTTGGAGAAACGGCACCCTGCCGGCATCTCGTGCAGGGCGGGCACCTGACCCTTGATGGTCTTGAGCAGGCTCTTTGGCACATCTTCCAGACGCGGGATCGAGGCCATCAGACCATGAGTATAGGGATGGCGCGGGTGGTCAAACAGTTCATAGATATCGGCCCGCTCCACCGCACGCCCGGCATACATCACCACCACCTCGTCGCACAGCTCCGCCACCACCCCGAGATCGTGGGTGATGAAGATGATGGCCATGCCGGTCTGGGCTTGCAGCTCCTTCATCAGATCCAGGATCTGGGCCTGGATGGTCACATCGAGCGCCGTGGTCGGCTCATCGCAGATGAGCAGGGCCGGTTCGCAGGCCAGCGCCATGGCGATCATCACCCGCTGACGCATGCCGCCGGAGAGATTGTGGGGATAAGCCGCGAAACGCTGGGCAGGCTCGGGGATCCCCACCTTCTTCAACATGGCGATGGCGGCGTCACGGCGTTGGGCCTTGCTGTAATCGGGGCGGTGGAGGCGAAACACCTCCATCAGCTGATCGCCGACCGTCTGCACCGGGTTGAGGGCCGTCATGGGCTCCTGAAAGATCATGGAGATACGGTTGCCACGCACCTTGTACATCTGCTCCGGCGGCAGATTGAGCAGCTCCTCCCCCTGAAAGCGGATGGAACCCCCTACCACCTGACCGTGAGGCCTTGGCAGCAACCCCATGATGGCCAGCGAGGTGACGCTCTTGCCGCAGCCGGACTCGCCGACTATCCCCAGGGTCTTGCCCGGGGCGACCTGGAAGCTGACCCCGTCGAGCACCTTGATCTTGCCGTCGTCGACGGCGAACTCCACCTCGAGATCCCGCACCTCGAGGATGGGGGACAGAGACTGTCCCTCATGATCTCTGGTGCCGGGGGCGATGGCCTGTGTGTTGGGCATGACTGCTGCTCCCTTCTGGGCCACATCAATGATGTGCATAGGTCTTGTCGATCAGGGTGATAGGGGCCAGCGCCTTGCCGTCAGCCTTGGCCTTCTGGGTCTCCTCCTTCACTTTGGGATCGATCCAGAGCAGGCCGCCACTGCTGTGGGGGTAGCCATCCATGGGCCAGTAGAGCAGATCCGGGGTGTTGCGGGTGGCGGGCACCTCCGGCAGCATCACATAGCGCCAGCTGCTGGCTCGAACGTAGTTGAGCTGAACCCCGGGCACGAAGATGGCGAGATCATAGATGCGCTGCTGGATCTGGTGGGAAAGCGCGGCCCGCTTGTCCATGTCGAACTCGACGTTGTAGGCGTCGATCAGGCTGTCGAGCGCTTTGTCAGCCACGTTGAACAGGTTGTTGGTCTGGGGCTTGTTGGCGTTGTCGGAGTGGAAGGACTCCCAGTATTGCGGATAGAGACCGCCGCCCCCCCAGCCAAGCCAGGCCGCCTCATGTTTCTTCTCCAGCATCACCTTGAAGCCGGTGGCGCCATCCACCAGATTGAGCTCCAGATCCAGGCCCGCCTTCTTGGCCTCTTCCTTGAGCACGGTCAGCCGCTTGGAGTGCTCCTGGCTGGTGTAGGTGAGGGCCAGGGTGAGCCGCTCTCCCTTGTCGTTTTGCAGGATGCCGTCCGGTCCCTGCTTGCCGTAGCCGCCCTTGGCGAAGTACTCCCGTGCCTTGGCGATGTCGTAGGCCCGCTCAGGGAGCGCGATGTCGGTGAAGGCCCCGAAGCCAGAGCCGAAGGTGGTAGCGCGGTCATAGTCGCCGTGCAGCACCGTCTCTATCATCTTGTCGATGTTGAAGGCGTGCTGGATGCCGAGCCGCACGTTGAGATCCGCCAGCTTGGGATTGGCCACGTTGAGGTGAACCCCCTGCCCCCCCTGCTTGGTGTCGGTCATGGCCATCACCTTCTGCACGTATCCCTGCTTGTACCCCGGGGTGACCGCTTTCTCATGCCACCAGTTGGGCAGGATCATCTCGAAGGTGTCCAGCTCCCCCTTGAGGAAGTGGCGGAACGCGATGTTGTGGTCGCGGATCACCTGCACCTTGATGGTGTCGAGGTTGAACCTGTGCTGGTTGTAGCGATCGTCTTTTGCCCACCACTCCTTCTGCTTGCTGAAGGTGACGGACTTGCCCTTCTTCACGTCGCTCATCACGTAGGGGCCCGTGGTGGGTACCACGGCCCAGTTGTACTGCTTCACCCAGTTCGGGCCCATCTTGTAGTAGTGCTTGGGCTGGGGCCACAGCTCGGTGGTGTTGAGGAGATCGAGCTTGGCCTTGCGGCTGCCCGCCTTGACCAGGATGGTGTGGTCGTCAATCTTCTCCACCGCCACCACCTCGGTGGTGTAGTAGTTGTTGAACCAGGGGCCCTTGATGTCCTTGGAGCGCATCATCTCGTAGCCGAAGGTGTAGTCATCGGCAGTGACCGGCTTGCCGTCGGACCACTTGGCGCGCGGGTCGAGCCTGAAATAGACGGTCTGGCTGTCCGGCGCGATGGCCCAGGCATTCGCCAGGGCCGGAATGGGGTTGCCCGTGTTGGGATGGAAGCTGATGAGCCTCATCTGGTTGTCGAGGATGAAGGAGCGGAACGAGCCGTTGGAATCCGGCCCCACGGTGCGAAACGTCAGCGGGAAGCTGTCGACGAAGAGATTGAGGTTGCCGCCGGGCAGCGCCTTGGGAGAGGCGAACACGGGGTCGGTGTCGTTGGTCTCCCACGTCAGATCCGCGGGCAGGCTGGCCGCCCACACCCAGGATCCGTTCAACAGCAGAAAGAGAGCACCTGTCCATTTGATTTTATTGTTCATGTTTGACTTCCTGGTCATGCCCCTGCACTGGGGGCGTCTTCATTAAGGGTCCTGTCGATGTGCCCTGGCAAGGCGCCAGCGCTCACTGATAACGGGTAAATTTGCGCGGATCGAACGCCTCCCGGATGGCCTCCCCGATAAAGGAGACCATGATGAGCACCAGGCTCACCGCCGCCACCACCGAACTCACGATCCAGATGGCGTCGAGGTTGTTGATCCCTTGGGAGAGCAGTTCCCCCCAGCTCGGGGTCGGCGGCGCCAGGCCAAAGCCCAGGTAGTCCAGCGCCGTCAGGGTGGAGATGTTGCCCACCACGGCAAACGGGGCCAGGGTGACGATCATCATCAGGGTATTGGGCAGAATGTGGTTGAAGATGATGCGCCGGGTGCTCGCCCCCTGGGCCCGCGCCGCCATCACGTAGTCCCGCGCCCTCTCCTTGTAGGTGAGGGTGCGCATGTACCAGGTGATCCCCATCCAGCCGAACAGCACGTTGATGCCGACGAACAGGCCGAAGTTCGGCTTGGCCAGGGAGACCAGGATCATGATGACGTAGAGGAAGGGCACCTGGGACCAGATCTCGATGAAACGCTGCATCAGGAGATCGAACCGACCGCCGAGGAACCCCATCATGCAGCCGATGCTGACCCCGATGACATAGCTCGCCACCAGCGCGATGAAGGCAAAGCCGTTGGCGATGCGAAAGCCGTAGACCAGCCGTGCCAATACGTCGCGACCGCTGGTGTCGGTGCCGAGGAAGTGGCGCTCCGCCAGGCTCGGGGCATAGGGCGGATAGGCCTCCTCCTTGAAGTCCTGCTCATAGGGGTTCCAGGGGACCAGGGGCAGCAACACCCAGTCCCCCTTCCCTTCCTTCGCAAATTGGCTCTTGAGCTGGCGGTAGTTGGTCTCGTACTCGTAGTCGAGTCCGAAGTGCTGGCCCGGGATCACGTCCCTATAGGTGGGGAAATAGAGCTCCCCCTGATAGCTCACCGCCAGGGCCCGGCTGTTGACCAGCAATTCCGCCAGCAGAGAGATGACCACCAGGACCGAAAAGATGACAAAGGAGTAGTAGCCGCGCTTTATCGACTTGAAGCGCTTGAGTTTTTTCAGCGTTACCGGATTCAGGTTCATGCTCACTCTCCAAACCGCACGCGAGGATCGACCAGGGCAACGCAGATGTCGGAGACAATGTTGCCCACCAGCATCAGCATGGAGGTGATGGCCAGAATGCCCATGACGGTGGGGTAATCCCGCTCGACGATGGCCTCGTAACCGAGCAGGCCGATGCCGTCGATGTTGAAGATGGTCTCGATGAGGAAGGAGCCCCCGAAGAAGACGGTGAGCACCGACCCTAAGTGACTCGCGATGGGGATCAGGCTGTTGCGCATGGCGTGATCGGTCACCGCCTTGCGAAACGGCAACCCCTTGGCCACGGCGGTGCGCACATAATCCGCCGACAGGTTCTCCATCAGGCTGTTCTTCATGGTCATGGTGAGGATGGCGAAATCCCCGATGGCGTAGGCGATGAGCGGCAGCAGCGCGTGGGCGAAGACGGTGCGGATCTGATCCCAGCTGCTCTCCATCCCGTCAAACTCGTCCCCCGGGAAGCCCCCCATGGGCAACCACTCCAGATGGAACGCAAAGACGGTGATGAGGAAGATCCCCACCACGTAGGCGGGCAGCGCATAGGCCATGTAGATGAGCATGGAGCTCAGGGAATCGAAGCGGCTGTTGTGCCTGAGCGCCTTGGCCACCCCGAGCGGGATGGAGACGGCATAACTCAGCAGAAAGGTGGCGAGCCCGAAGAAGGCGGTCACCGGCAACCTCTCCTTGATGAGATCCCACACCGGCTCGTAATAACGGGTCGACTCCCCGAGATCCAGCACCGCCAGCTTCTGCAACCAGTCCCAGTAGGCGACCAGCATGGGCTTGTCGAGGCCGTAGAACGCCTTGAGCTCTTCAATTTGTTCGTCGGAGAGTGCCTGCGCCCCCTTGCTGCCACTGGAGCGGCTTGACTCGTTTTGCGAGACCTGCGCCTGCAGCAACATGCGCTCGACCGGGCCGCCCGGCACGAAGCGGGTGATGGTGAAGACGAGCAGGGTGATACCGAGAAACGTCGGGATGATCAAAAGCATCCGACGTAGGAAATACGACAGCATGGTGGAACCTCGTCCTTGTTGTTCTTTTATGGCCAGTCACATCCGGTGACGGGCCTATCCTTACCTGGCATTACTCACTGAATTGACTGGCATTGACAGACAATCCAGCTCGGTCACTGTAAAAGCTCTGCAACAAAAATCAAGTAGAACCCTGTCTGCGACCAGGAATGTCCCCCCGCAGCATATCCCGCGGATGATTTTTTCCAAAAAACCCAACTTCAATATAAAAAACTGCTACGCCTACCCGTCCAACTCGATTTTAATTATTAAAAAATTAATTACACAGGTGTTTTAATCCATACCAAGCATAACAAAATCAACAAGTTAATGATAAGTTGGGTTATTTTCTCATTTACCTATAAAAGAAGAGGGATAGCCGCCCCCACCCTCCGTTCCCCGGAAAAGGCTCTCGCCACAAAAGCAGATGAAAATACTGCAAAAAACCGTTTTCTCGATATCGACACTGGAGTGACAAGCGACTTATCGATAAGTTCAAAAATAATCAATAAAATTGTAAAAATCGAACTTAACAACATCTTTACATAAGTTGACGCGGCATTTACGGAATAAAACGCCAAAAATATTCCATCGAGTGCACATTCCCATCTAATTCCCTCTACTGCCCCCATCCCCGCCGCTCCATTTGACGTCCATCACCAAACCTTGATAAGCCTTACGCACCGCTCCAACGAGGGCGGTAATGGAAGCAAACAATAAACAATCAGGAAGGATACTAGCGATGCTTAGGAAAAGCAGACTCTCTGCTGCCGTAGCGTTTGCCTTGGCGAGCGCGGCAGTTGTGGCCACCCCAGTCCTGGCCGAAGAGGGCCAGAACGTAGAAAAACTGCAAAAAATCAAGGTCACCGGCTCCCGGATCTCCCGGGTCGATGTGGAAGGCTCCACCCCGGTCGTCTCCGTGACCAAGGCGAAAATCGAGCAATCCGGTCAGCAGACCGTCGCCGATTACCTCAAGCAAGCCTCCTACAACTCCTTTGGCGGCGTCTCCCCTGCCTCCGGCAGCTCCTTCCAGTCCCAATCCACCGTCGGCCTGCGCGGCCTGGGTTCCGAGCGTACCCTGGTTCTGCTGAACGGCAAGCGGGTAGCGGGTTCCCCCACCATGGGCGGCACCTCCATCAACCTCAACACCATCCCCATGGCCGCCGTTGAGCGGGTCGAGGTCAACCTGGACGGTGGCTCCGCCATCTACGGTTCCGACGCCATCGGTGGCGTGATCAACGTGGTGCTCAAAGAGGGCTACGAAGGGCTGGACTTCCAGGGCCGCATCGGCTCCCCGAGCGAAGAGGGCGGCGACGAGAAGAGCGGCTCCATCGTGGCAGGGGTGGCCGGCGAGAAGGGCTCCCTGATGGCGGTCTACGAGCACGACAAGAAGGACGTCATCTACAGTCGCGATCGGGACTATCTTGCCAAGCAGGGCAACGACTCCCCCAGCGCCTACGGCCGCAACGTGGAGGGGATCACGGGTCTTGACGCCAACGGCGACCCCATCTGGAAATACGGCCCCCTGGCCGGCGCCACCAATGCCGACGGCTCATGCAAGGAGCCCTTCATCGGCTTCGAGGGCGGCTGTAACTTCAACTACGGCCAGGTCGCGGCCACCACGGCCTCCCGCAGCCGTGACACCCTGTACGTAAACGGTCGCTACCACATCAACGACAACGTGGACTTCGTGCCGCAGATCATCGGCTCCCGGGTCGAGAGTTTCGGCCGCTTCGCCCCGGCCGCCGGTGCCTTCACCATTGACCCGGCCAACCCGAAGAACGCCCAGTTCTTCGCCGACAACGGCCTGGATGCCGCCGCCACCCAGGGTCTGGGTGAGGCTGCCTACGCCTACTACCGCTTCAGCAACGTCGGTCCCCGTGACAACTATGTCACCGACACCACCGGCAGCATGAACCTCGGCTTCGAAGGCACCATCGCCACCGAAAGCGTCGGCGACATGCAGTGGAACGCCGGCTACATGTACTCCAAGACCGACAACAAGGAGAACGGCACCGGTTACGTGCTGAAGTCCGCCGCCCAGCAGGCGATCGCCGACGGCAAGTTCGTCGGTGGTGAGTTCGACCCCCAGAGCACGGCCTCCATGGCCGCCGACACCAGCCGCCGCGCCACCATGGACTTCTACCAGTGGTACGCCGGTGTCCAGTGGGACATGGGTGAACTGCCGGCCGGTCCGGTCAGCTGGTACGCCGGTGCCGAGTACAACGACTGGGTCTATGCCGACAAATACGACGCCCAGTCCGAAGCAGGCAACATCATCGGCTCCGCAGGCAACTCCTCCGGTGGCGTGCGTGACGTGACTGCCGCCTACATCGAGTCCCTGGTGCCCATCACCGAGCAGATCGAGCTGAACGTGGCCGGTCGCTTCGACAAGTACAGCGACTTCGGCAGCGCCTTCTCCCCCAAGGCGAGCCTGCGTTACCAGCCGCTGGACAACCTGATGCTGCGCACCTCCTGGTCCCGTTCGTTCCGCGCCCCCAGCCTGAGCGATCTCTACTCGGCTGATTCCGAGTCCGCCGACTGGGCGAAGGATTACGTCTACTGCGAGGCCAACGGCATCTCCGCGACAGACTGCCCGAACCGCCAGTACACCACCACCCGTACCTCCAACGAGGATCTGAAGGAAGAGACCGCGGACACCTGGAACTTCGGGGTGGCCTACAGCCCGGTGGATGACCTGAACCTCTCCCTGGACTACTACACCATCAAGATCGAGGACGTGATCCAGCTGAACTCCCTGCAGTCTCTCATCTATGACGAACTGAACAGCGGCAGCTCCAGCAGCATCACCCGCAACAGCCAGGGCAAGATCGGTAGCGCCATCGCTCCCATGGTCAACCTGGGGACCCTCGAGACCTCCGGCCTCGACCTGAAGGTGGATTACACCTACGACCTGAACTACGCCACCGTGCGTTATGACCTGGGCGGTACCTACATCCTGAAATACAAGGAAGGTCTGTACGCCGGTGGTCCCGTCATCGACAAGATCGGCCAGAACGGTCTGCCCCAGATGCGCTTCAGCTCCGGTGTGGGTATCAACGTTCCCCAATGGTGGAACATGGATACCTACCTGAGCGCGAACTACATCGACTCCCAGAGCCAGGACTACATCGCCGATACCGGTGAGGAAGTGGGCCACATCGCGTCCCAGACCACCTGGAACCTGAACGTCGGTGTGGAAGCGCCCTGGAACGGCAAGATCCAGGTCGGCGTGAAGAACATGTTCAACGTGGGCCCGTCCCTCGAGAGCGATGGCTTCACCTATGACGACGAGCTCTACAGCATCGACGGTCGCATCTACTACCTCGACTACAGCCAGAAATTCTAATCCACCAGCAAACCACAAGCCGGCCCGTTCGGGCCGGCTTTGCCCAAGGTCCCAAGGAAGTTACGGAGATAGGGTAATCCTATGAAGACAAGGACAATTACAATGAAGAAAGCGCTCCTCGGCAGCCTGATTTCGGCTGCCTTGCTGACCAGCTTCAATCTGAGTGCCGCCACCGCCGGTCAGGCCGTGGACGCTCAAGCCGCCACCGACAATGCATCCAAAGTTTCCCAGCAGAAGATCGACAGCTACGCCGAGTCTGCCGAGTCTGCCCTGGCCCAGTACAAGGCCGCCCTGCGCCAGGTGGACAGCCTGCGCGCCTACAACGAGCAAGTGGGCAAGATGGTCGACTCCCAGAGCGCCGAACTCGCCTCCATGCAAAAGCAGATCGCCCAGATCGACCAGACCAGCACCGAAGTGGTGCCCTTGATGCTCAAGATGATCGACTCCCTCGAGCAGTTCGTCTCCCTGGACCTGCCGTTCCAGAAGGTGGAGCGTGAGGACCGCGTGGCGGCCCTGACCGATCTCATGAACCGGGCCGACGTCACCATCTCCGAGAAGTACCGCAAGATCCTCGAGGCCTACCAGATCGAGGAGGGCTTCAGCCGCACCATCGAAGCCTACAAGGCGAGCCTGGACAAGGATGGGGACGAGAAGACCTACGAGTTCCTGCGCGTAGGCCGCATCGCCCTGCTCTACCAGTCCCCGGATGGCAACGAGACTGGCATGTGGAACAAGAAGACCCGCCAGTGGGAAGTACTGCCCCAGGAGTATCGCAGTGCGGTTGAACAAGGCCTTCGCATCGCGAAGAAGCAGGCGCCCCCCGCCCTCATCAAGCTGCCGGTTCAAACTGCGGAGAAAGCATCATGAAAGGAATCAAACTTGCCATCGCCTCGCTGATCGCGGGCGCTACCCTGGTCACCCTGCCGGTGACCGCCGCCGAGAAGCCGGTGGATCTCAACGCCCTGCTCAATCAGGTCAAGGCCGCCAGCACCAGCGAATCCCAGCTCAACAAGGAGCGGGAAGCCCGCTTCCTGGCTGACAAGAACGAACAGGGGGCCCTGCTCGCCAAGGCCAAGGCGGATCTCGCCGCCGAAGTCGCCAGGGGCGAAAAGCTCAAGGCCACCTTCGATGCCAACGACAAGCAGCTCACCGAGCTGACCGAAACCCTGCGCCAGCGCTCCGGCAACATGGGCGAGATGTTTGGCGTGCTGCGCCAGTTCGCCGGTGAATTCAAGGGGATCTTCAATGCCTCCGCCCGCCGGGTCGAACATCCCGAGCAGACCGCCCTGCTGACTCGCCTGGCCGAGAGCAAGGAGCTGCCCTCCAGCGATGACCTGACCGCCTTCTGGACCACCACCCTCAGCCGCATGGTCGACGGTGGCAAGGTGAGCCAGATCCCGGCCACCGTGGTCTACGGCGAGGGCAACCAGGCCGAGAAGACCGTCACCCAGATCGGTGAGTTCAACACCGTCTCCGAAGGCAAGTACCTCACCTTCGTGCCGGAGACCGGCAAGTTCGAGCAACTCTCCCGCCAGCCCGAGAACGCGGTGCTGGAACCGGTCGCCAAGTTTGAACAGGGTGGCGGCAGCGTCGAACCCATCTTCATCGACCCGTCCCGTGGCGTGATCCTCTCCCTGCTGGTGCAATCGCCGACCCTCAAGGAGCGCATCGATCAGGGTGGCTCCGTGGGCTACGTGATCCTGGCGCTGGGTGTCATCGGTACCCTGCTGGCCCTGTTCTGCGGCGCTCGTCTCTCCCTCATCGGCGGTGCCATGCGCAAGCAGCTGAAATCCGAGCAGATCATCAAGGGCAACCCCATCGGCGAGATGCTGGGTGCCTACCAGGATCACCGGGGTGACAACATCGAGGATCTGGAATCCAAGCTCGACGAGATCATCCTGCGCAACGTGCCCAAGCTGGAGAAGGGCATCAGCCTCATCAAGCTGATCGCCTCCGTCGCCCCGCTGCTGGGCCTGCTGGGTACCGTGGTCGGGATGATTGCCACCTTCCAGGCCATCACCCTGTTCGGTACCGGCGATCCCAAGCTGATGGCGGGCGGTATCTCCGAGGCCCTGGTGACCACCATGCAGGGTCTGGTCGTGGCCGTGCCCATGCTGTTCCTCTACACCATCGTGCAGACCCAGAGCCGCCGTCTGATCCAGGTACTGGAAGAGCAGAGCGCCGGTTTCGTTGCCCGTTATCAGGAACGTCTGCACGCCGCCAAAGCCGCAGCCTAAGGAGTCACCCATGTGGTTCTGGTTGATTGAAGAAGTCGAGTCGGTCCGCCGGTTTCTGGGATTGGGGGGCGACGTGCTGGTCGCCCTGTTCTTCCTGACCCTGATGATGTGGGCCCTGCTGCTGGAGCGCTGGTTCTACTTCATGGCGGTCTATCCCCAGCAGGTGAAGCAGACCAAGACGGCCTGGCTGGCCCGCACCGATCACCTCTCCTGGTCTGCCAGGCAGATCCGCCGCGAGCTGGTCTCCCGGGTCGCCATGGCGGTGGACAAGGGGATGCCGGTCATCAAGGTGCTGATCGCCCTCTGCCCGCTGATGGGGCTGCTTGGGACCGTGGTCGGCATGGTGCAGGTGTTCGATACCCTGGCCATTACCGGCACCGGCTCCCCCAGGGCGATGGCCTCGGGGATCTCCAAGGCGACGGTACCGACCATGGCGGGCATGATTGCCGCCCTTTCCGGCCTGTTTTTTGTCAGCCGGCTCGATCACAAGGCCAAGTTGGCGGTGCAGAAGCTGGAAGACAACCTGAAACACGGCTGATGCAGGATGCACATCCCCGGCCGGGCCATGCCCGCCGGGGCACAGAACAAGCAAGGAGTTTTTTGCCATGAGAAAACGTCACAGCGACAGCGGTGCTGACGAGGCGGCCATCGATTTGACCCCCATGCTGGACATCGTGTTCATCATGCTGATCTTCTTCATCGTCACCACCTCGTTCGTCAAGGAGTCCGGCGTGGAGATCAACCGCCCGAGCGCCAGCACGGCCGAGACGGTGAAGAAGGGGAACATCATGGTCGCGGTCCGCGAGAACGGCCAGGTCTGGGTCGACAAGCGCATCGTCGAAGTGGGTGCCGTGCGTGCCAACATCGAGCGGCTGCGGGCGGAGAACCCGGAAAGCGCCGTGGTGATCCAGGCCGACAGCGAATCCCGTTCCGGTCTGGTGGTGCAGGTCATGGACCAGATCCGCATGGCCGGTGTCCAGAACATCTCCATCGCCGCCGACAAGAGCAGCTGATGCCGGAGCGAATGCCATGAGATACCTGATATCGTTAGCGGTCTCCTGCGTGGTGGTGTTCTTCCTGTTCCTGGGAATGAACAAGCTCATCACGCCGGATCACCGGGAGCTGACGGAGCGGGAGGACGTCACCATGACCGACTTCATCCGCCTCAAGCCTCAGGAGACCTTGCAAGAGAAACAACGGGAACTGCCCAAACCGCCGCCCCCGAAACGCCCGCCGCCCCCGCCCGAGATGGAGGTGGCGAGCACGGACAGGCCGAAGATGGACAGCTCCCCCATGGACATGCCCAAACTCGACATCCCGGTCAACATCGGTGGCGGCAACGCCCTGGGTGCCTACAGCACCGGCGGCGGTGGCGGCGGCATGGGTGGCAACAACGGCGCCATCCCGATGGCGACCTTCGAGCCCATGATGCCCCGCAAGGCGGCCCTGGCCGGTCTTGCGTCCGGCAAGGTGCTGGTGGAGTTCACCGTCACCGAGCGCGGTACCGTGAGCAACATCCGCATCGTCAAGGAAGAGCCCCGCAGCTATGACCTCGGCAAGGCGGCGCGCCAGACCATCGCCAAGTGGACCTTCAAGCCGGCCATGGTGGACGGCAAGCCGCAGGCCAGTCGCATGCAGCAAGAGATCGAGTTTGCGACCAACTAAGGAGGGTGGCGATGAAAAAGTTACATACCCTGATCCTCGCCCCGGTGGCCATGGCGGTGCTGCTCAGCACCGCCACCTGGGCCGCCGAACAACCCGCCCTGTCTGACCGCGCCTACCGCGCGGTCAACAAGGCCCAGGCGTTGATCACCGAGAAGAAATACGGCGAGGCCAATGCCAAGCTGCAGGAGGCGCTGTCCGGCGCTGGCGAGCGGGTCTACGACAAGGGGGTCATTTTGCAGACCCTGGGCTTCGTGGCGGCGCAGCAGGAGAAGTACGGTCAGGCGACCAAGTACTTCGCCGACGCCATCGCCACCGGCGGCCTGCCGCCCCCGGTGGCCCAGCAGGTGCGCTACAACCTGGCCCAGCTCTACATGGCGGAGGGGAACTTCAAGGGTTCCATCAACACCATGAAGGAGTGGTTCGCAAACCTCGGCAAGGACGAGAAGCCGACCCCGCACGCCTACATCACCCTGGCCAACGCCCATGTGCAGCTCAAGCAGTACAGGGAAGCCATTCCGGCAGTGGACAACGCGATCAAGCTCTCCGCGGGCAAGGCGCCGGAGTCCTGGTACCTGCTGAAGATGGCGGCCCACTACGAGCTGAAACAGTACAAGCCGGCTACCGAGGTGCTGACCGCCCTGGTGGACCGCTACCCGGAGAAGAAGAAGTACTGGACCCAGCTCTCGGCCATGCACATGCAGGCGGGCAACGATGCCAAGGCCCTGGCGGCACTGGAAGGGGCCTACAACCTCGGCATGCTGACCGAAGCCAACGAGTTGCAGCGGCTTGCCAACTACCTCGCCTTCGCCGGCATTCCCCACCGCGCCGCCCGCGTGATGGAGAAGGCCATGAAGGAGGGGCAGATCGAGAGCACCGCAGCCAACTACAAGACGCTGGCCAACTACTGGCATCAGGCCAAGGAGCTGGACCCGGCCATCGACACCCTGGCCAAGTCCTACAAGCTGGCCCCCAATGCCGAGCTGCAGCTCAAGATGGCGCGCATGATGATCCAGAGCAAACGCTACCAGGATCTGGTGGCCTTCGCCGCCAAGCCTGCCGCCAACGCCAGCGGCGAGCAGCGGGCGGATCTGAAGTTCCTGACCGGGGTCGCCTATTTTGAGCAGCAAAAGCCCAAGGAGGCGCTCTCCGCCTTCACTCAGGCCGCCCAGAACGGCAACGTCAGTGGTCGTGCTTCCCCCTGGATCAGCTTCTTGAAAGAGCAGCAGGGCGGCGCCGTCACCCAATAAAGCTGCGCGGCCCGGCTGGCGGGGCGGGGATCTCCCCGACTCGGCATCCGGGCCGCGACACATCGACAAGGGGGTCACCCCGCAGATTGCCTTGGTGGCAATTGGCCGCTCTTCGGAGCGGTCTTTTTTATGGCACCGCCCCTGCCCTTTCCCCCCCTTCTCCTGATACAAGGCACAAAAAAATCCGGAGCCTGGGCTCCGGATTGGGTCGTTGCGTTGGGAGGGGGCAACCCCTTCAACAGGTCATCAGTCACTGCATACCAGCGTCCAGCTACCATCGCCCGCTCTGAGTTCGCTGCTGGCACAGCAGCCGTGACAACTCAGTAGTTGCACACTAGCTTCCAGCTGCCGTCGCCCGCTCTGAGTTCGCTGCTGGCACAGCAGCCGGGACAACTCAGTAGTTGCATACCAGCTTCCAGCTGCCATCGCCCGCCTTGGGCTCGCTGCTGGTCCACCAGTTGGCCTGCCACACCGCCTTGCCGTTGGTCATGCGGTCGTTGCCATTGGCGTGATCCCCGCGCGGCCAGGTCGGATAGGCATTGTAGTCCGCCGGGTTGACGTTCTGGCTGGCACAGGTGGTGCCACCGCTGCCGCCGTCACCACCACCACTGCTGCCCAGCACCACCTCGGCCAGGGCCGGGAAGTCGGACTTCAGACCTATGGTCTGGCTTCCGGCAATCAGGCGCATGCCACTCGGCACGCCGGCGGCCGGCAGGTAGTAGGTCATGGCCACTTCCACGTCGGTGCCCGGCGTCCAGGCTTTCCAGGCCGGCAGCGTCAGAGCCACCTTGTGGAAGTCCTTCTCATTGGCGATGCCGTCCGAGTTCTGGTTGCCACCGCTCTCCACCACTTTCAGCCCCATGCCGCTCTGGTCGGTGATGGTGTCTGAGGTGGAGGTGGGGACCAGGAACTCGATGCGGGTGCCGCCCGGAATGGTCTGGGTCGATTTGTTGGTGAGCTTGAGGGTCGGGTTGATCGGGTAGTTGGAGTCCCCTTCCTTGAAGCCGGAGAGGCTCACGCCGATGTCGAGCTGGGCGGCCGGAGCCGGCAGATCGTTCTGCTTCAGGGCCGCCTTGTCGGCCTTGCTGAACTTCTCGTAGGCGAGGCTGGTGAGGGTGCTGCCCATCACGTACTCGTTCTTCGCGGCGTCAAAGTCATAGTCCCCCGCCATCTCCCAGAACATGACGCCCCCCAGGCCCCGCTTGACGATGTAGTCGAGCTTGTGACCCATGGACTCTTCATCTTCGGTGGAGAGGAACACCTTCTTCTGCTCGTTCCAGAGCCAGGGCGCATGGGCCTTGTCGTCGTAGTAACGCACATACTGGCCTTGCACCACGTGGGCCGGGTTGTTGGGATCCAGACCCCAGGCCTGGCCGTAGCTCGGCAAGGTGGTGATGCCGAGGCTGGCGGCGTGCTCCAGGTTCTTGGCATGCCACATGGGCACGGCGCCACCGCCAATCTCCTTGCCGTTCTTGTCAAGGTCATGCCAGATGTTGTCGATGCCCACCGCCCCGTTGCCGCACGGAATGGTGCTGCCACCGGTGCCCGGCTGGCAATCGCTCTGGCTCGGCAGCGCCGCCTTGCCACCCAGACCGTGGGTGCCACCGGTGACCCCCTGCCAGCCACGGGTGTAATAGGGCACCCCTATGTTGATCTTGCCCGCCGCCAGGGCACCACGGAAGTAGTGGGCCGCCCAGGCGGAGTTGAGATAGCCGATGCCGCCAAACTGGGCCTGGGTGTAGACACCCCACTGGGACAACTCGGGATCCGCCTTGTTGTCGAACAGGGCGGCGTTGTGACCGACGAAGTGGTTCCAGGCACCGTGGAAGTCATAGGTCATCAGGTTGATGTAGTCGAGGTACTGGATGACCTGGAAGTTCTCCATGCCGCGCAGCAGGTAGGCCGAGGCCGGCGAGGCGATGGTCAGCATGTACTTGCGACCGTCCTCGGTGCCGGCGCTGTCGAGCTTGTTGCGCAGGGTCTTCATCAGCACTTCATAGTTCGCAAAGAGCTTGCCGCGACACTGGTTGGAGAGCGGGAAATCGTTGGGGTTGCCCGCATCCTTCATGGAGGTGGGGTACTCGTAGTCGATATCCACCCCATCGAAGCCGTACTGGCGGATGAAGCCCACGGCCGAGTCGGCAAAGGCGTTGATGCTGGCGGTGTTGACCGAGCAGTCGCCCTTGGTGGTGGCGGCGTAGAAGCCGCGGGTATCGGCCCAGCCCCCGACGGAGATGAGGGTCTTCACGTCCGGGTACTGCTTCTTGTACTTGGACAGCAGGTTGAAGTGACCCTGATAGGCGAACTCCGGATCCATCTCGGCGCCCGGCACCCCGTTCCAGGTCAGCTTGGTGGCGGCGTCATCCACCTTGATGGTGTGACTCTGCTCGTCCACCGCCGCGAAGGCGTAGTTGATGTGGGTGATCTTGTCCCAGGGAATGTCGCTCACCAGGTAGGCGGGCAGGCCGTTCTTGCCGGTGCGCCAGGAGGTGAAATACCCGATGACGCGGCGGCCGTGGTCATCCCCCATGCACTCGCTGCCGTCGGCGCGGTAGATCTGGCGCACGTCGCAGGAGAGGTTGCCGCCGGTGGGGGGCAGGGCCGCCTCTTCCACCTGCACGTCCACCTGGGCCGACTCGCCAGAGAGGTTGGTCTTGTCGGTCGCCACCAGCTTGAGGCCGGTCAGCCCCTTGTTCTGGGGCGTCCAGCTCAGCTGCCAGGGGGCGCTGGTGTCCTCGCCCACCTTCTGGCCATTCACGAAGAGCTCGACCTTGGCGACGTCGTCGTTGGCGTCGGTGACATTGCCGCTCACTGTGAGGGCGCGGCCCAGGGTCACCCTGGCGCCGGCGGCCGGGCTTGCGATGCTCACCCTGGGCGCCTCTGGCGCCACCACGGCGGCGACCTTGAAGCTCGAATCCGCCTCGCTCAGCACCTTGCCGTCTTTATCCAGCGCCCGGGCCTTGAGGGCGTGATTGCCCGCACCGGCGGCAGACCAGCTGGCACTCCAGGGAGAAGCCGTGGCGGTGGCGACCAGAGCGCCGTCGATGAGGTATTCCACCCGGGCGAGCGCCGTGACCGGGCCGCTCAGCGTCACCGCCAGGGCCACACTGGTCCCCTCGCTGACGCTGGCACCCACGGCGGGGGAGCCGATGGCGACGACCAGGGCCGGCGGCGGCACCTCGCCACCATACAGCTTCCAGGCATCGGCCCAGACCACCCCCACCCCGGGGGCGTAGTGATAGGGGGACGCGCCGCACCAGCCGGAGTAAGGGAATTCCTTGCATTCATAGAGGGCGCCTGCGTTGCTGACGATGTCGCCAGCCTTGTAGGCGGTGCCGGCCTGATAGGCGGGGTAAGCGGCCTGCGCCCAGGCAGGGACGGCCGCAAGGGCGACCAGCATGGCAAGCCTGCTGGGCCTCAAGATCTGTTGCATATTGTTATCTTCCTTGTTTTGTCTTGGCTTCAATGCCGGGAAAAGCGCAATCGCAACAGGGAACAAGGGAGCGACAACAGGCCATGGACGGACCACAAACCCTCAAGTCACCCTGGGTAACCCCGCTGTCTGGCCCGGATGGGACAGATCGGAGGCTTTGCGTCCCGGCATCACTGCCGGTTTGCCCTTTGCCTGGGTTCCGTGAGGAACGGCTCGAGTATAGGAAGCAAGTGACCACTGCTCAATCTTTATTCTCGAAGGAAAATATGTGAATGCTGGCGGCCTCACACTTTTCGCTCCCACCTGATGACAAATAGATCATCAATATCAAACTGTTAGCCACGTCAAAAAATGGCAGATGGGCTCCTTTGTCTCCTCATAATGTGCGTTGGTTCACTGGTCAGAGCTGCCAGAAATGTGACAATGCGCGCCCTTGGCCACGATGCCAAGGCTATGGAAACACTGGCAAAAATAAAAAAAGGAATACCCATGAAAGGAACACCTACCCTGCTGTCGCTGGCCGTGGGGCTCGCCCTCGCGTCCCCGTCTCTCTACGCCGCCGGCTTCAGTTGCCCGGCCGACAGTGCCCTCACCCCCATCCCCGCCATCCAGGGCAGTGGCGACAAGAGCCCCCTCGTCCCGGACGATCAGTTCGAAAGCGCCCAGAGCGTCTCGGTCAAGGCGGTGGTCTCGGGTCTGGGGGAAAGCCTCAACAAGGGCTTCTACCTGCTGGATGTGCAGGGGGACGGCAACCCCGAGACGTCGGACGGCATTTTCGTCTACCTCAACGACAAGAACTTCGCCAGCAAGTACCCGGACATCCAGCCGGGCGCCCTGGTCTGTCTGGAGGCCAAGGTCGAGGAGTATTACGGCCACACCCAGCTCAAGCCCCTGTTTGACGGCAGCACGCCGCGCCTTACAACCCTGGCCCAGGGCGCCGCCCCGGCCGCCACGGCGCTGCGGGTACTGGAGGGGGAAACCCTGGCCCGGGCCCTGGAGCGTCACGAAGGGATGCGGGTGCGCCTCGACGCCGACAGCGCCCTCAAGATAAGCCGCAACTTCAGCTACGACTATGCCGCCCGGCGCAACAACCTGGTGCTCGCTCACGGCGCCCCGCTGATGAAGCCGACCCAGCTCCATGTGGCGAGCAGCCCCGAGGCCGTGGCGCTGGCCGAGGCCAACGCCAGCAACCGCGTCTTCCTCGAGTCGGACGTCAAGGCGGGGGACGGCAAGCTCCCCTGGCTGCCCGCCTGGGAGCCGGAGCAGGGTTACCTGCGCATCGGCGATGCCCCTGTCAATCTGGAGGCCATGGTCGGCTACAGCTACAACGAGTACCGCCTGATCGTGCCCCGGGATCAGACCATCACCGCGGGGGATCTGCTGCGCACCAGCGACAACGACCGCCAGAGCGCCCCGGCCCGCCTGGATGGCACTGACCTTCGCATCGGCAGCTTCAACGTGCTCAACTACTTCACCAGCCACTCCAGCGTGGGGGGCGCCCTCAACGTGCTCTGTGCGGATCAGGCGGATGCGGACAGCGCCAAGGGTTGCAACCGCGGCGCCAAGAGCCTGGAGGAGTTCCAGTTGCAGCGCGCCAAGATCGTCAACGCCATCACCGAGATGGACGCCGACCTGCTCGGCCTGATGGAGATGGAGAACAACGGCTTTGACGAGCACGCAGCCCTCCACGATCTGGTGGAGAGCCTCAACGCCAGGCAGAAGGAGGCGAGCAAGCACTACGCCTTCGTCACCCTGCCCAAGGCCCTGCTCACGGAGGATCGCTTCTTTGGCGGCGACGCCATCATGGTGGCCATGATCTACCGCCCCGCCCTGCTCACCCCGAGCGGGGATGCCGACGTTATCCCCCTGCCCCAGCAGCGCTACACCACGGGCGGCGTCACCAAGAGCGCCGGTCAGCGGGACTCCCTGGTCCAGCGCTTCACCGTGGCGGGCAGCGACGCCCCCCTGACCCTGGTGGTCAACCACCTCAAGTCCAAGGGGTCGGGCTGCTATGAAAACGGAGATGGCAAGACGGAGCCTGCGGACCTGCAGGGCAAGTGCACCGAGTTTCGGGTGAGCGCCGCCAAGGTGCTGGGGGAGGCGGTGAGCAAGATGCCGGGCCAGGTGCTGCTGGTGGGGGACTTCAACTCCTACGCCAAGGAGGATCCCATCCGTGTGCTGACCGACTATGCGCCGGTCGCGGGGGAGCGCCAGATCCGCTCCGCCTCCCACACCTACATCGGCGACAAGCCCTATGAACAGATGGGCCAGACGGTGGCCAAGGGTTACGGCCTGGTGGATCTGAACGTCAAGTTCAACCAGGAGAAGGCCATCTCCTACAGCTACGAGGCCGAGCTCGGCACCCTGGACTACGCCCTCGCCAACCCGGCGCTGGCTGACAAGGTGGTGGCGGTGGCCGACTGGCACATCAACTCCTTCGAGAGCAACCTGTTCGAATATGGCAGCGCCTACACCGGCGATCTCATCAAGTCGGACAACCCCTTCAGCGCCTCGGACCACGACCCCGTCATCGTCGACCTCAAGCTCAAGGAAGCGAGCAAGGGGGGTGGCGGCGCCATGGGCGCCCTGCTGCTGGCCCTGTTGCCACTCGCCTGGCGGCGCCGTCGCTAAGACGCGGCATCCTCGATGCCAGGTGCAAAGCCCGCGATGATCGCGGGCTTTTTTTGTGCCAGGGCCATTTGAATAACAAATGCAAAGGGCCACATCATGGGACTAATAAATACCTTGTTGCCCCACCCCGCCCCTTTCCCGGGGGGCTGGCACCCTGCCGACGGGGAAACCCGGTGCTGACACCAGGGGCCGGATAGCGTATCCCGCAGGCTGCCGAACGAACCAACCGCCACGCGGTAGAGGATGGCATCGTGCAGCCCGCGCCATGGCCATGGCGGCATCGGCGCCAATCCCCACCCTCACCCCCGTCAGCGGCGGCCAGGGCCGCTGATGCCCTCGCGGACAGGGTGAAACGCCATTTGCCAGACAAATGCAAAGGGCGAGATCATGGGAAATCCAAATGACAGGCAAACAAAAAGGCCACCGCGATGCGGTGGCCTTGGTGCTTTCTTGCGAAAGATGGTGGAGCTACGCGGGATCGAACCGCGGACCTCTTGCATGCCATGCAAGCGCTCTCCCAGCTGAGCTATAACCCCGATGTGTGTGAGTGACGCTGAATCACTCTGAATTTGGTGGAGCTACGCGGGATCGAACCGCGGACCTCTTGCATGCCATGCAAGCGCTCTCCCAGCTGAGCTATAACCCCAAATTCGGTACTGAATGAATGGTTCTGGCGGCCATTCATCCTCAATAATGGTGGAGCTACGCGGGATCGAACCGCGGACCTCTTGCATGCCATGCAAGCGCTCTCCCAGCTGAGCTATAACCCCACAAAGGTTGGCCTGGGTGATACACACCGCACTGCCCTGGGTACTTCATATCAATCGGGAACCTGGTGGAGCTACGCGGGATCGAACCGCGGACCTCTTGCATGCCATGCAAGCGCTCTCCCAGCTGAGCTATAACCCCTTGGATTCCAGATTGTTCGAGGAGAATTTGGTGGAGCTACGCGGGATCGAACCGCGGACCTCTTGCATGCCATGCAAGCGCTCTCCCAGCTGAGCTATAACCCCAACTCACCTCGGCGCTACCAAAGTTATCTCTGGCAACGGAGGCGCATGATAGGCATCACCCGCTTTGCTGTCAACCCAAAATTCTCGCCCACTGGAGCGTTTAGTCAAAATTCAGGCAGTTAGCTGTTTTTACCGCCAACCTCATCGCTATGTCGCTGTTTTACGTCGCAAATCCGCTTGAGGCCAAAATACGAAGGGCCCCGTCAGGGGGCCCTTTTCATGCCATGGCCGATGTTTACTCAGCGGCCATGCGCGCGTCGATATACGCCAGGGCGCGATCGATACGGGCGAGGACCCGCTCCTTGCCCACCAGCGCCATCACGGCATCGATGGCAGGGGAAAGATTACCCCAGACCGGTGACGGCAATGTGCGGCGGCAAGCTTACTCGGCGGCCATGCGCGCTTCGATATACGCCAAAGCGCGATCGATGCGGGCGAGGACCCGCTCCTTGCCCACCAGCGCCATCACGGCGTCGGCGATGCCAGGGGCTGACCCGTATCGGCGCTCTGAATTACTCGGCGGCCATGCGCGCTTCGATGTAAGCCAGTGCGCGGTCGATGCGGGCGAGGACCCGCTCCTTGCCCACCAGCGCCATCACGGCGTCGATGGCAGGAGACTGGCCCAGACCGGTGACGGCCACACGCAGCGGCATGCCGACCTTGCCCATGCCCTGACCCAGCTCGGCGGCGGTCGCTTCAATCAGCTCGTGCAGCGCCTCGGTGGTCCAGGTCTCCAGGGCCGCCAGCTTGGTCTTGGCCAGCGCCAGCGGCTCGGCAGCCACACCGCGCAGGTGCTTCTTGGCAGCGGCTTCGTCGATGGCCTCGTACTCTTCGAACAGATAGCGGCTCTGGGCAGCCACCTCCACCAGGGTGTTGCAGCGCTCGGCCAGCAGGGTGACCACGTCGGCCAGCGCCGGGCCATTGCTGGTGTCGATCTGCTGGTGTTCCATGTGCCAGGCCAGGTGCTTGGCCACATAGGCCGGATCCAGGCTGCGCATGTAGTGGTTGTTCAGCCACAAGAGCTTGTCGGTGTTGAAGGCGGAGGCGGACTTGGAGATGGCATCCAGGCTGAACAGCTTGATCATCTCGTCGAGGGTGAAGATCTCCTGATCCCCGTGGGACCAGCCCAGACGCACCAGATAGTTCAGCAGCGCTTCCGGCAGGTAACCGTCGTCGCGGTACTGCATGACGGAGACGGCGCCGTGGCGCTTGGAGAGCTTGGCGCCGTCGTCACCCAGGATCATGGAGACGTGGGCAAACTCCGGCACCGGCGCGTTCAGGGCCTTGTAGATGTTGATCTGGCGCGGGGTGTTGTTGATGTGGTCTTCGCCACGCACCACGTGGGTGATCTCCATATCCCAGTCATCGACTACAACACAGAAGTTGTAGGTCGGCGCACCGTCGGTACGGCGAATGATCAGATCGTCCAGCTCGGTGTTGGCGAACTCGATGCGGCCACGGACGTGGTCATCGAACACCACGGAGCCTTCGGTCGGGTTGCGGAAACGGATCACGTGGGGCGCATCGGCCGGGTGATCGTGGGCGCCATCCCGGCACTTGCCGTCATAGCGGGGCTTCTCGCCGTTGGCCATCTGGCCTTCGCGCAGCGCTTCCAGCCGCTCCTTGGAGCAGTAGCACTTGTAGGCGCGGCCGTCAGCCAGCATCTCGTCGATGAGGCCGTTGTAGCGATCGAAGCGCTTGGTCTGGTAGTAGGGGCCCTCATCCCAGTTCAGCTCCAGCCATTCCATGCCCTCAATGATGGCGTCGATGGCCTCCTGAGTGGAACGTTCCAGATCGGTATCCTCGATACGCAGCACAAACTCACCGCCCTGGTTCTTTGCAAACAACCAGGAATAGAGTGCGGTACGGGCACCGCCGACATGCAAAAAGCCGGTCGGGCTGGGAGCAAAACGGGTTTTGACTTTCATCTTTAAGCCTTGTGTAGAGGGCCTTGGGCCAATTCGTTAAAAAAACCGTCGCATTTTAGCACCGACAATGACGGATGGGAAAACCATGGCGAGGCAGAGGGTAAAATAGGGTCTATTCCCGCAAAAACCGCTGTTTTAGAGTGATGTCTCAGAATTTTCCCTTTTTTCCCGCTTAGCTAGGCGAGGTCGCTGGAGAGATCTCCCGCACAGCCGATACTTCAGTCACCCCGTCAACGAACCCTCAACGATACAAGGAACGCGCGATGCAGTTTCGTTCTATCCAGAATCGTATCCTGGTACTGGCCGGTGTCGCCATGACCACGGCCCTGGTCATCCTGATCCTGCTCAACCAGTATTCAGGCCGGCAGACCCAGCAGCTCACCATCGACTCCAGCCGCGCCGCCCTGCAACAGGAGGCGTGGCAGAAGGTGAGTGCCAACGCCCGTGCCGAGGCCGCCACCATCACCCAGCTGCTGCAAAAGGGGCTCTCCTACACCCAGCAGATGGCCAGCGTCTTCGCCCGCCAGCAGGAGGGCAAGCTGCCGCTGGATCGCCAGCAAGCCACCGATCTGCTCAAGGCCCAGCTTGCCCTGGAGCCCCAGCTCTATGGCGCCTTCGCGGGCTTCGAGCCCAACGGCTTCGACGGCCAGGATGCCAGCTTCGCCGGCCAGAGCGCGCTCGGCAGTGACGACAAGGGGCGCTTCGTTCCCTACTTCTATCGCGACAAGGATCAGATCGGCAGCGATCTGCTGCTCTCCATCGAAAAGAGCGATCCGGACGAGTTCGGCAACCCGGCCAACGACTACTACGCCTGCCCGAAACGGGAGGGGCGCCCCTGCCTCATCGACCCCTTCAAGGTGGACATCAACGGCCAGCAGGTGCTGGTGAGCACCATCACCACCCCCATCCTGGTGGATGGCCAGTTCAAGGGCATCGCCGCGCTGGATCTGGCGGTGGACTCCATCAGCCGTCAGGCCCAGTCTCTCAACAGCAACATCTATGACGGCAAGGGGGAGACCCTGATCGTCAGCGCTGCCGGCGTCATCACCGGTACCAGCGGCGACGCCAGCCTGCTCGGCAGCCGCGCCGACAAGCTGCTCGGCAACGGCTGGCAGCAGTATCTCAAACCCGAGGTACAGCGCCAGGAGCTCGACGATGCGTTTCGCATCTCGGTGCCCATCGCGGTGCCCGGCATGGCCCGCAACTGGGCCATCATCGTCACCCTGCCCTACAAGGTGGTGCTGGCGGGAGCGGACGAGCTGGCACGCCAGCTCACCGACATGAACCGCGCCGCCATGACCCAACAGCTCATCGGTGCCCTCATCGTACTGGCGCTGGCCCTTGGCACCATGCTGGTCATTGCCCGCAGCATCACGGGCCCCATCCGCCAGATGGTGAGCCTGGTGGATGACATCGCCGACGGCGAGGGGGATCTCACCAAGCGCCTGGAGAGCCGCTCCCGGGACGAGCTGGGGGCCCTGGCCCGGGGCATCAATCGCTTCATCGACAAGCTGCAGGCCTTGCTCGGGGATGTGCAGAAGACCGCGAGCGAGGTCCATCGCCACGCCGGGGATACCGATCGCATCGCCGGCCAGACCGACAACAACCTGCAGCATCACCAGGCGGAAATGGAGCAGATGCTGACCGCGGTGCAGGAGATGTCCTACGTCAGCCAGGAGGTGGCCACCCACGCCAACAACACCGCCGACTCCGCCAAGCAGGCCCAGAGCGCGGCGGACGAGGGCAAGGTACGCTTCCAGCGGGTGATCCACTCCATGCACAAGGTGGCCGCCGAGGCAGGCAAGGGAGCCGAAGTGGTGGAAGGGCTGGCTCACGACAGCGAGCAGATCACCAGCATCCTCACCGTCATCCAGGGGATCGCCGATCAGACCAACCTGCTGGCACTCAACGCCGCCATCGAGGCGGCCCGGGCCGGCGAGCAGGGGCGCGGTTTTGCGGTGGTGGCCGACGAGGTGCGCAAGCTGGCGGGCAACACCCAGCAGGCGGTGCAGAATACCCAGGAGCTGATCGACAAGATCCGCCACAGCTCCACCAACGCGGTCAACGCCATCCAGCAGAGCCAGCAGCTGACCCATCAGGCGGTGGGGGAAGCGGATCAGGCGGAGGCGGCCCTCGGCAGCATCTTCCAGGCCATCGCCACCATCAACGACATGACCTACCAGATCGCCTCCGCCGCCGAGGAGCAGAGCTCGGTTTCCGAGACCGTCTCCGGCAATCTGTCAAAAACCAGCGCACTGGCCAACGACATCGCCAGGGACGCCACCAGCACGGCCAACGCCAGTCAGGCCTTGCGTCAGGCGGCGGAACGTTTGCAGCAATTGTTGGGTCAGTTTCGTCTCAGCTGATAATTTTCATGCTCCGGACTCTCCCCCTCGGGGACGAGTCCGTTTACCATAGGCGGCATATTTGCCTGATGGCAGGCAATGTAGTGAGAGGTAAATGCCGTGCCCACCCCGGACCGTCGCCCACGTGGCCATAACAGACGAGCCCAGCAGCGTCGCCAAGACGAATCACAAGGAACCCTGCTCCAACGTATCAACGCGGCTACCCTGCCCCTGCGTCAGCGTCTCGGCCAGGGCATGAGTGGCCTGGGTCAGCGCAACAAGGAGCCGAAGGCGGCCTCGTTCAAGCTGGCAAGTCCCCTGCCCCGCAAACACACCATAGGGTTGCTGGTGCTGATCCCGCTCTGGCTGCTGGTGCTGGCCTGGGAGCCCGCTCCCGCCGCCCCGACCACGGCGCCGTCAGGCTCCCTGGCGGTCCCCCTGGCCGTGCCGGCCCAGGCCCTGACCGTCGGCAACGCCGGTGAGCCCCAGGCCGCCAAGCCCGTCGAGGAGAAAGTGGATGGCACCTGGTTGCAGCACGACGTGCAGGCCGGTGAAACCCTCTACTCCATCTTCCGCAAGTTCGAGCTGCCGGGGGCCGAGCTCAGCCGGCTCATCGCCATCGAAGGGCCGGACAGGCCGCTGACCCGGCTGCAGTCGGGCAAGTCGGTGTTCATCCTGGTGGACACCAGCCGCCGCATCCAGCGGGTCGAGGTCCGCTCTCTCGGTCAGGTCAGCTACCGCTACGACCGCCAGGGGGAAGGGTTCGCCCTCAAGGAATAAGGGGCTCGACCACCCCCCTTATGTAGACGGGAGGCCATGGCTTCCCGTTTTTTTTGATGTGAAGCATGAAACAAGCTGCTGACTTCACAATACTTTTAGCTCGCTCAAAAAATGAAAAGTGCCAAATTGACAAGGGATCGGGCTCCAGTACAATCGGTCAGGCTTTAGACAGGGATTGTGCTACATGCTACTGGGACAAAGAGACGTGGTCAGTCATGCTTCAACCCCTGACTTCCAGGCAAATGCTGCCCAACCAGGCTTAGTTTCATTTTGTTATAGATAGGACTTACCACATGTCTGACATTCGCACCGGCCAAGTAAAATGGTTCAACGAAACCAAGGGTTTTGGCTTCATCGAGCAATCCCAGGGACCGGACGTTTTCGTTCACTTCTCCTCCATCCAGAGCGCAGGTTTCAAGACCCTGGCTGAAGGTCAAAAAGTCCAGTTCACTGTGACCCAGGGCAAAAAAGGCCCTCAGGCCGAGAACGTCACCGTTATCTGAGCCAGCGCCAGTGAACCCGTAGGAGGAGCCATCGCCCCTCCTATTTTTTTGCCCGCGATCTTTCCTTCCCGACCGGCAGAGCTCTTGCCGGGCTTGCCATCCCCACCTGCAAGCCGCTTATGGCCGCCACCAGCCGCTATAAATCAAAATTATGAGTTTTGGTTAAATGCCCCGGTTTTAACTTATAGCGAGCCACTGTCTGTCATTCAGGCCCTGCCAAGCCTGTTAGCCGAGCGCAAAGGGTTGTGCCCGATCTCCGGGAGGCTATTAGCAAGCAATACATCTTGGTCTTATGACTTGGGATGTGCGGGGAAGAGAGAAAGCAGGCAAACGCCGGATACGACAAATCATCGCGGCGCTATGTGATGGGCAATTCAAAGGGATTATGAGGACGTCGAAGAGAAATTGGAGCGGGAAACGAGACTCGAACTCGCGACCCCAGCCTTGGCAAGCGCGGGCCATGCTCTACCAACAGGACGCGGCAGTGATGGTACTGAGAAACTGGATTCGTGTACTTGGGGGAGAGATTGAATTCGAAGGGTTCGAAGAGAGATTGGAGCGGGAAACGAGACTCGAACTCGCGACCCCGACCTTGGCAAGGTCGTGCTCTACCAACTGAGCTATTCCCGCAACAGGATGTCATCTGCAAGTGATTGGAGCGGGAAACGAGACTCGAACTCGCGACCCCGACCTTGGCAAGGTCGTGCTCTACCAACTGAGCTATTCCCGCAACGGAATATCACTTACACATATCTACTGGACACTGTTTGGAGCGGGAAACGAGACTCTAACTCGCGACCCCGACCTTGGCAAGGTCGTGCTCTACCAACTGAGCTATTCCCGCAACAGAATGTCATCTGCAAGTGATTGGAGCGGGAAACGAGACTCGAACTCGCGACCCCGACCTTGGCAAGGTCGTGCTCTACCAACTGAGCTATTCCCGCATCGGAATATCACTTACATATTTTTGGAGCCAGCAACGAGAATCGCGCTCGCTACCCCGACCTTGGCAAGCACTGAACATGCTCTACCAACGCGGTGACTCCGGCACTGCATATTGGAGCGGGAAACGAGACTCGAACTCGCGACCCCGACCTTGGCAAGGTCGTGCTCTACCAACTGAGCTATTCCCGCAACATGGATTGTCTTGAGGCTGTGCTGATGATTGGAGCGGGAAACGAGACTCGAACTCGCGACCCCGACCTTGGCAAGGTCGTGCTCTACCAACTGAGCTATTCCCGCATCGGAACGTCATCAGCAAACATTTTGGAGCGGGAAACGAGACTCGAACTCGCGACCCCGACCTTGGCAAGGTCGTGCTCTACCAACTGAGCTATTCCCGCAAAACCTGAAAACAGACCGTACAGCATTTGGTTGCTTGCGCTACTGTACGGGAGCCGAATTATAAGAGCAGACATTCCAATTGCAAGGGCTTTTTTGTCTGGTTGCAGCCGTTCGCTCAAAAGCTGGCCGAACTGCTGATTTTAGCAACCGAACGACGGCAACCCCTTGCCAGCCACTCAGATTTTGAAGACGTGGGCGCGGTAGAACTGCAGTTCGGCGATGGATTCGCGGATGTCGTCCAGCGCCTGGTGGGAGCCACTCTTCTTGAACTGATCCAGCAGTTCAGGCTGCCAGCGACGGACCAGCTCCTTGATGGTGCTGACGTCCACGTTGCGGTAATGGAAGAAGGCTTCCAGATCGCTCATGTGCTTGACCATGAAGCGGCGATCCTGGCCGATGCTGTTGCCGCACAGGGGGCTGGTGCGCTCCGGCACCCACTGGCGAATGAAGGCGAGGGTCTCGGCAACGGCCTTGGCCTCGTCGTATTCACTCGCCTTGACCCGGGCCACCAGCCCGCTCTTGGTGTGGGTGTTGACGTTCCAGTCATCCATCTTGCCCAGCTCTTCCTCGCTCTGGTGGATGGCGATGACCGGCCCTTCGGCCAGCACGTTCAGGTCCTTGTCGGTGACGATGGTGGCGATCTCCAGTACCACGTTCTCTTCGGGGTCCAGACCCGTCATCTCCATGTCGATCCATACCAGGTTCTGCGCGCTGACTGTCATGATTGCTCTCTCTATTGGGAGGAATGGCGGAATTTTGCCAATTTGCATGTATCATACTGGCTTTGAATCTGTTCATAAACTGGCAAACCCCGTGGCAAAGAAAGCAAAACTCAATCTGGGTCAACAAAGGCGCGTCCAGGCCAACCGCGAGCGGCGGCTGCAAAAAGAGCACACCACAGTGGTAGATGACACCCTGTTCGGCCCCGCCATCGAAGGGGTGGTGATCAGCCGTTTCGGCCAGCACGCGGATGTCGAGGCGAGCGATGGTGCCATCCACCGCAGCAACCTGCGGCGCAGCAGCATCAGCAGCCTGGTGTGCGGCGACAAGGTGGTGTGGCGCCCCGGCCTCAATGCCGCGACTGCCGGCGTCATCGAGGCGGTGCATCCGCGCCACTCGGTGCTGACCCGGCCGGACTTCTACGACGGGGTCAAACCCATCGCCGCCAACATCGACCAGATCATCATCGTCTCGGCGGTGATGCCAGAGTTCTCCACCAATATCGTCGACCGCTACCTGGTGGCGGCAGAAGATGTGGAGATAGCGCCCCTCATCGTGCTGAACAAGGTCGACATGCTCGATGACGCAGCCCGCGCCCGTATCGAGCACCAGCTCGAGACCTACCGCAAGCTCGGTTACGAGGTGCTGCTGGTGAGCTGCGAGAGCGGTGAGGGCATCGACGCCCTCAAGGCGGCGCTCACCGACAAGATCAGCATCTTCGTGGGCCAGTCCGGGGTGGGCAAGTCGTCCCTCACCAACGCCCTGATGCCGGGGCTGGACGTGCTCACCGGCGAGATCTCCGAGAACTCGGGGCTCGGCCAGCACACCACCACCACGGCGCGGCTCTACCACTTCCCGAGCGGCGGCGATCTCATCGACTCCCCCGGGATCCGCGAGTTCGCCCTCTGGCACCTGGAAGCCGACCGCATCACCTGGTGCTTCGTCGAGTTTCGCGACTACCTGGGTGGCTGCAAGTTTCGCGACTGCACCCACAAGGATGATCCCGGCTGCGCCCTGCGCGCCGCGGTTGAAGCGGGCGCCATCAGCGCCGATCGCTTCCACAACTACCACCGCATCCTGGAAACCATGCAGGAAGCCCGCCACGGTCGCCAACAGGCGCGGCTGTGACCCGTTCAACTCATTCCCAGATGAAGATCATGAGCATCACTGACAACCTGAAAATTGCCGGTCAATACTGCCTGCCCAAACACGCCCTCTCCCGCCTGGTGGGCAAACTTGCCGCCGCCGAAGCGGGCAACCTCACCACCAGGGTGATCGAGGCCTTTATCAAGCAGTACCAGGTCGACATGAGCGAGGCGCTGCACGAGAGCCCTGCCCACTACAAGAGCTTCAACGAATTCTTCACCCGCGAGCTCAAGCCCGGCATCCGCCCCGTGGTGGAAGACGCCATGACCCTGGCCCTGCCGGTGGATGGCACCGTCAGCCAGCTCGGGCCCATCAGCCAAGGTCGCATCATCCAGGCCAAGGGCCACGACTACAGCGCCCGCGAGCTGCTGGGGGGCTATGAGGATCTGGTGGCCCCGTTCAAGGATGGCGACTTCGCTACCATCTATCTGGCACCCAAGGATTACCACCGCATCCACATGCCGCTGGACGGCGTGCTGGAGAGCATGGTGTTCGTGCCGGGGGATCTCTTCTCCGTCAACCCCCTCACCGCCGAGAACGTGCCCAACCTGTTTGCCCGCAACGAGCGGGTGGTGGCCACCTTCCGTACCCCCCACGGCCCCATGGCCCTGGTGCTGGTCGGTGCCACTATCGTCGCGAGCATCGAGACCATCTGGGCCGGCAACATAGCGCCGACCAAAGAGAAGAAGGTGGTGCGCTGGGACTACACCGGCGATGAAGCCATCAACCTGCAAAAGGGGGCCGAGATGGGCCTGTTCAAGCTGGGCAGCACAGTCGTCTGCCTGTTTGGCCCGGGCATGCTGGCCGGTTTCGAGCCGCACCTGGCCAACGGGGTCACCACCCGCATGGGTCAGCCCTTTGCCACCCTGGCGGCGCAAGCATGAGCAATCAACCCGCTTCCCAGAAGAACAACCCGCTGCACGGGCTGACCCTGGAGGCCATCGTCACCGCCCTGGTCGCGCACTATGGCTGGGAAGCGCTGGGGCAGCAGATCAATATCCGCTGCTTCACCGATAATCCCAGCATCAAGTCCAGCCTGAAGTTCTTGCGCAAGACCCCCTGGGCCAGAGAGAAGGTCGAAAGCCTCTATCTGTACGTCCAGCGCAAGCAGGCCAAAGAGAAGGAGTGACGCCATGGCGTTCAAGATTACCTACACCTACAAGAAGCAGGCCAGGGAGATTGGCTACGCCAACGACAAGTTCAACAGCATCTATGATGCCGTTGCCGCCGCCGAGGGGATCGATCTGACCCGCTTCCACGCCATGGAAGAGCAGCTGGCCCAGGTGTGCCGCCGCGACAAGAAGAGCGTGAAGGATTACCGGGAGAACTACTTCAAGGAGCTGGGCTTCTCCAACATCGTCATCGAACGGGACGCCAAGGAGTAACCATGCGTACCTTGACCCTGATGGCGGCCACCCTGCTGCTGGCCGCCTGCAACACGACACCGAGGGAGCCCCTGGTCGGCGCCGATCGCGACGAACATGGCTGCATCGGCAGCGCGGGCTATCAGTGGTCGGCGCTGGCAGGACAGTGCGTGCGGCTGTTCGAGCAGGGCATTCGCCTCAACCCGATCGATGCCGGTCAGACCGTCAGCGCCTTCGTGCTGTTCAATGCCGATCAGAGTCAGGCCGAGCTGACCCTGCCAGAGGGCGAGCCGATCCGGCTGATCCGCCAGGGCGAAGAGGGCAACTGGTCCTGGCAGGGCGGTGGCTATCAGCTCTTCCCCTGGAAGGGGTATATGCTCAAAGCCGGCGACCATGTGCTCTATCACGGCGATCTGACCCCCTGAGCCTCTGGCGTCATCTCTCCCCTCACGCCCTGATGGGCGCGGAGCAGGCATAAAAAAACCCCGTTGCACGCAACGGGGTTTTTCATGATACCCGGCAGGATCAGTTGCCGAGGGTGGAGAACAGGCTCTGTTCCAGGCTGCCGCGGGAGACGCACACGGGGGTGATGGAGGGAGCCAGTACCCGCTCGCCGGAGGACTCGACGAAGTAGAGCTGGGTGTTGCCTTTGACGTTGACGGTCGCCACGCTGTTGTTGCCGCTCTGGGTGATGATCAGGTTGATCTGCAGGTTGGGGTTGCCCAGCGCTACCTTGGACCCCATGGTGCCGCAATCCAGCCACTCCAGGCCATCGGCCGAGTTTTCCACGTTGGCGGTCATCAGACCGGCACCACGCTGGCTGTTCTCGATGTTCAGGCCGTGATCGCCGAACCACTTCTCGGCACGGGCCCACACCAGATCCACCGGGATCGCCATCTCCTGGGTGTTGTTGGTTGCCTTGGCAACCGGCGGGGTATAGCGATACTGCTCGCCGCCGTTGTTGTCGCTCGCACAACCCACCATCAACAGGGCCAGGGCGCCCCCCATTATCTTCTTCATGCTGCTTCTCTCATCCATAAGGCCATAGGCCGACCGGCGGCTATTATGGCGATCGCGACACAGGCTGTCAGCAGGGATCCGCACAAATGGCGTACTCTTAACCCAGGCTTTACAAAACCCACCTGTTATCATAGATTTGCTCGAAGTCTCCCCCGTGAGTGCTCTCGTGACTTCTTCGCTCTCCCTGGCGCTGCTGCAGCAGATCATCGACCAGTTACCCATGAATATCTTCTGCCGGGACAAGCACGGACGGTACCTGTTTGCCAACAAGGCATTCGCTAGGGAAGCCGGCCTGCAAGATCCGAGCGAACTCATTGGTAAGAGCGATGCCGAGATGCCCTGGGGGGATGTATTCCGGGAGGAAGATGACCGCCTGCTGGCCGACGGCAAACCCCTGCTGCACCAGCAGCTCCATTGCCACAGCGGCGAAGGCGCCAGCTGGATGGAGATCAACAAGGTTCCCCTGTATGACGAGCACGGCGATCCCATCGCCCTGTTTGCCATGGTCAGCGCCATCGATCAGCGCAAGGAGCTGGAGCAAACCTTCCGCCAGCAGCAGTTGCTGCAACGCCGCCTGCTGGATGCCATTCCCGACCTCATCCGTCTCGAGGATCACCAGGGCGTGCTCATCGACTGCAACCAGGCCTTTCTCGACTTCATGGGGCTGGTGGCAAGCGAGGCTCTGGGTCGGCGCGTCCCGCCCCGGCTGCCCGTCGAACAAACCCTGGGCCAGGGGGAGTATTGCGTGGTGGATGCCCAGGGCAGAGGCCGCCATCTGGAGGTCACCCGGGTCGAGGTGCCGGATGACGAGGGCAACTCCCTCGGCATCCTTACCCTGAGCCGCGACATCACCGGGCTGCGCACCACCCAGGCCCAGTTGCAGCAGGAGCAGCACTACGACAGCCTGACCGGCCTGCTCAAGCTCTCCCACTTCCTCCAGACCAGCCGTCATCTGGGCGCCCGCAAGGCCAGCCTGCTGCTGGTGGATCTGCAACATTTTCGCGAGATCAACGATCGCTTCGGCATACGGGTCGCCGACCGCCTGTTGAGCCAGGTGGCCCGTCGCCTGCAACGACTGGCGCCGCCCCAGTCCCTGCTCTGCCGGGTCGCGGCGGATGACTTCGCCCTGCTGCTGCCCGAGCTCCCCCTCTCTCTGGATACGTGGAGCCGCAACCTGCAGCAGGAGCTGATGACGCCCTACCAGGTGGAAGAACACAGGATTCAGATCCCGGTGTTCCTCGGCATCGCCCATGGCAAGGCCAAGGATGCCGAGCGTCTGCTGAGCCACGCCGAGGCCGCCCTGGCCCA
The DNA here is from genome assembly GCF_002919855.1 of Aeromonas sp. ASNIH8. Lineage (NCBI taxonomy): Bacteria > Pseudomonadati > Pseudomonadota > Gammaproteobacteria > Aeromonadales > Aeromonadaceae > Aeromonas > Aeromonas sp. ASNIH8. The sequence goes on from NZ_PQLN01000017.1 coordinate 34,965, forward strand.
GGGCAAGCGCCAGCAGCAGCACTGTACCCTGTTCGACCCCGCACTCGATGCCAAGCTCAAACGCCGCCAGCTCATCGCCGCCCAGTTGCCACTCGCCATCAAGTCCGCCGAACTGACCGCCGTCTACCAGCCCATCATCTGCACCCACAGCAACCGGCTGCACGGTGCTGAGCTGCTCTGCCGCTGGCCCCATCCCGAATTCGGCATGATCTCCCCCGACGAGTTCATTCCGCTGGCGGAGGAGCTGGGGCTCATCGGCCAGCTCGGCCAGCTGATGCTGGAGCTCGGCTGTGCCCAGCTTGCCCGCTGGCAGGTAGCGGCCCCGGATCTGGTGCTCTCCATCAACCTCTCGCCCCTGCAGTTCCGCGATCCCGAGCTCTGCCCGCAGATCTTCGACTGCATCGCGCGCCACGGGCTCGCCCCCTGGCAACTGGAGCTGGAGATCACCGAAGGGGTGCTGATGGAGAATGCCGACGAGATAGAGAGCAACCTGGCCAGCCTCATCGAGGCGGGCTTCCAGCTCGCCATCGACGACTTCGGCACCGGCTACTGCTCCCTCGCCTATCTTCCCAGGCTGCAGGTGGCGACCCTCAAGCTCGACAAAAGCTTCACCCAGGGGCTGGCCACCAACCAGGCCACCACCGCCATCGTGCGTTCCGTCATCGGGTTGGGCCATGAGCTTGGCATCAAGATCACCGCCGAAGGGGTGGAGACGCCGGAGCAGCAGGCCTGGCTGGTGCAGGTCGGTTGCGATCGGCTACAAGGCTATCTGTTCAGCCGTCCCCTCCCATCGGCCGAGTTTGCCCGCAGCTACCAGCTGCCGGAGCAGTAAGCCAGCAACAACAAGGCCACCCAAGGGTGGCCTTGTTGTTTTTGCAAAGCGTGCATGATCTGGCGCACTTACTCCTGGAAGTAGGTGCCCCAGCCGTCGTAGTCCACCCCGTATTTCTCGAGGATGGGCAGCATCTTCTCGATGTCGGCGACGATGGTGTCGATGTCCAGCTTGCACTCCACCATGGCGTCGAAACAGAAGATGGTGGCGCCGTCGTCCAGCTCCATCTCCTCGGCGTCGGTCACGTCGAAACCGGCCTTGAACAGATCGAGCGCCGCCTTCTCCAGCAGATCGAACTTCTGGCAGGCAAAGTGGTGCTCAATCTCGTAATCCAGATCCGGGTTGCTGCCATCGGCCAGCAGCTCGTTGACGATGGCGGCGGTCTCTTCGCGCCACTCTTGCATATTGGTATTCATATAAACCCCAGGCGGTGTTGGATGGATGTCACCCCTGCCAGCCGCGTCGGCCCGGACCATGGCCAGGGGATGAGTGCGGCAAAGCATACCCTCAGAGCGCGGCAGGCTCAATCGATGGGCCAAGATAACTGGCGCCTCTCCCGGCTTGGCGCCAGCGGGCAGCCCTCGGCACGTCAGGCAGCCCGCCATCCTTCATGATGTTCTGCTGGCCGTCGGCCCACCCTGCCCCGCAGGCGCCCCTCTTTTCATGGTTAAAACGGGGAAATCGGTCCAATCATGGGAAGATTGCTCGGATATCGAGCGAACGGTACATCAATCTGCGGCCTGTGGTTGACACCTCAGTCCAGAAAGGGTTTAATGCGCGCCGTTGCCCAGATAGCTCAGTCGGTAGAGCAGGGGATTGAAAATCCCCGTGTCGGCGGTTCGATTCCGTCTCTGGGCACCAACTATTCCTCCTTAGTTCAGTCGGTAGAACGGCGGACTGTTAATCCGTATGTCACTGGTTCAAGTCCAGTAGGAGGAGCCAAATTCGAAAGGCCCGCTCAGATGAGCGGGCCTTTTTGCATCTGTCATTTACTCACATGCCGGGGCTAGTAGTGGTTTTCGTCCCCATGCCATATGTGTCCGGCCGAGCAGGCCCGGGCGACTTCGTGGCAGGGGTCGTCCGCATGGCGGCGGAAGAAGTGCTGATCCTGTTGCAGCAGGAGCGAACTCATCGAGTGGCTCATGCCAGCCAGTGCCTCGCCAGCGGTCAATCCTGCAACCCGGTGATCTGTGGCCAAATGAGCCAGGACTTTTTCACGACTGTTCATGATCGCCTCCCTCTGTGGATCCGGTCGTAAATTGACCATAGCAGCCGTGCTCTGCATACCGCAAACCCGCGCCCGCAAAGGGCTACAGGCAGGTCCCGACCTTCTGTTCCGGCATGAAAAAACCCGCTCATGACAAGCGGGTCTGTTTCACTCAGCTAACCGCCATTGCAGGCCGCCAGCAACAGAGTGGCACCACAGGTGGCGCTGAACACCAGCAAACCCGCCTGCAGCACCCCCTCCGGATCCCTCTGTGTGCGTCTCTTGCGAACACGTATCCATCTCGGCTTCATCGAGCCAACTCCATCCAGTTTCCTGCACCCGGGGTGCTGACCTATCCCTGCCCATCCCGGCAGGCGGCTCATCTTTGTCCAGTTGCAGCCCGCCGTCAACTGCGGCGAAACCACACCTTGTACGGCACCGACCTCAGACTCCATCTCTGTTAACAATCTGGAAAACCGGCGTGACCCGCTCCTGCGCCAGGGCTATGATGAGGCCGACGATTTGCCTACCCTCAGGGAGACCCCAGATGAGCAGCCCCTTGCACTATGCGCTGGATGGCATCCATTGCGAGCCACACTTTTTTACCGTGCCCCTCGACCACCAGCATCCCGACGAGGAGGCGACCCTCACCCTGTTTGGCCGCACCCTCTGCCGCAAGGACAAGCTGGATGATGGCCTGCCCTGGCTGCTCTATCTGCAGGGGGGCCCGGGTTTTGGCGCACCTCGCCCGACCGCCGATGGCGGCTGGATCAAGCGGGCCCTGCAGGAGTTTCGGGTGCTGCTGCTCGATCAGCGCGGCACCGGCCACTCCACCCCCATCAGTGCTGACGCCCTGGCGGGGATGACCCCAGGTGAGCAGGCGGACTACCTCGGCCATTTTCGCGCCGACAGCATAGTGCGCGACGCCGAATGCATTCGCGAGATGCTGAGCCCAGGGCGCCCCTGGAGCCTGCTCGGCCAGAGTTTCGGCGGCTTTTGCAGCCTCACCTACCTCTCGTTGTTCCCAAGGAGCCTGCACGAAGTCTACCTCACCGGCGGCGTGGCCCCCATCGGGCACAGTGCGGATGAGGTCTACCGCGCCACCTACCAGCGGGTAGCGGACAAGAACCGCGCCTTCTTCACCCGCTTCCCCCATGCACAGGCCCTGGCCAACCGGCTGGCCAATCACCTGCACCACCACGACGTGCGCCTGCCCAACGGCCAGCGCCTAACGGTGGAGCAGTTGCAGCAGCAGGGGCTGGATCTGGGGGCCAGCGGCGCCTTCGAGGCACTTTACTACCTGCTGGAAGACGCCTTCATCGGCGAACGCCTCAACCCCGCCTTCCTCTATCAGGTGCAGGCCATGCAGCCGTTCAACACCAACCCGGTGTTCGCCATCCTGCACGAGCTCATCTATTGCGAAGGGAGTGCCAGCAACTGGGCGGCCGAGCGGGTGAGAAGGGAGTTCCCTGCCCTGGCCTGGGCGCCAGGCAAAGATTTCGCCTTCACCGGCGAGATGATCTTCCCCTGGATGTTCGAGCAGTTCCGCGAGCTCATTCCCCTGAAGGAGGCCGCCCACCTACTTGCCCAGAAAGCGGACTGGGGTCCCCTCTACGACCCGGCGCAGCTGGCCCGCAACACTGTGCCGGTGGCCTGCGCCGTCTATGCCGAGGACATGTACGTGGAGTTTGACTTCAGCCGCGACACCCTGAAGGGACTTGGCAACAGCCGCGCCTGGATCACCAACGAGTACGAACACAACGGCCTGCGGGTCGATGGCGAGCGGATCCTGGACCGGCTCATCCGCATGAACCGGGATCGCTGATCCCGCCGGGCGCACGCCCGCAGCAAGACAACAAGTTCGAGGGCGGCCCATGAGCCGCCCCGCCCATGGAAGCAACACAAAACAACAAGGACACCCATTGGATCATCCGGAAATCTCGGCCGGCTGGCTGAGTCGCCTCTTCTATCGCTGGACCGGCCCGCTGCTGCGCAAGGGGCTGACCCAGCCCCAGGTCAGTCTCGACGATCTCTATCCCCTGCTGCCGGAAGACAGGCGCGACGGCCGCGCCGACGCCTTCCTCGCGCTCACCGCCCGCCAGCCGGTGCGACCCTGGCCCCTGACCGCCTTTATCTGGCGCCATTACAAGGGACGAATTGGCCTGCTCACCCTGCTGCAACTGCTCGGCATGCTCGCCACCCTGACCAGCCCCTGGCTGCTCAACCACAGCATGACCCAGCTCGGCACCGATGCCACCACCGGCCACAAGCTGCTGCTGGCCCTGGCCCTGTTCGCCTCCGTGCTCGCCGCCGGCATGCTGGCGGAGCACTCCTTGCAACTGGCCCTCAAGATGCACGTGCCCATCCGCCGTCTGCTGGCCGAATCCCTGCTCGCCAAGGTGATGAAGCAGGGTGGCAAGAGCTTCGACGACAGGGCCGGCGGCCGGGTTCAGAACCTCATCAACCGGGACGTGTGGGACATTACTTGGATCCTGGCTGACCCCGCCATGCCGGTCACCATGGCGCTGCAACTCATCGGCACCATCGCCCTGCTGGTGTGGCAGGTGGGCAGTGCCGGTCTGGTGGGCTTCGCGGTGCTGGCCCTGCTGCTGCTCATTTCCACCCGGGTAGTACGGCGCATGAACCAGCAGGAGCAGCAGCTCAAGCGCCAGCAGGATGAGCGCAACGGCATCCTGGCGGAATACATCAAGAAGCTGAGGCTGGTACGCCAGAACGGGCTTGGCCCCTTCTTTACCCGGGCGGCCAACACCAAGCGCCAGCAGGAATTGGGGGTGCTGGGCCAGGTGCTCAGGCTCGATGCCATCAACGAAGGGCTGATGCTGAGCACTCCCCTGCTGGTGACCCTGGCCACCTTCACCACCTACCTGGCGTCGGGCAACACCCTCACCCTGCCCCAGGTGTTCACCACCATCGCCCTGTTTACCGTGCTGCGCATCCCCATGATGCGACTGCCCTACCTCATCCGCACCCTGATCAACTTCAACACCGGCTTCAACCGGCTGTGCGAGTTCCTGAACAGCCCGGAGCAGCACCGGGAACTCGATGATCCCGCCCTGCCGGCGGGGGCCCTCCACCTGGAAGGCGTCAGTGCCCTGCACCAGAAAAAACCGGTGCTCGAGGGAGCCAACCTCGCCATCGCACCGGGGGAGCTCGTGGGGATCACCGGGGCCACCGGGGCGGGCAAGAGCTGCCTGCTGCATCTGGTTGCCGGCTTTGACAGCGAGTTTGCCGGCAGCATCCGTCGCCACGGCCGGGTTGCCCATCTGGGCCACAAGCCCTGGCTGATGAACGACACCATCCGCAACAACATCCTGTTCGGCCAGCCCTGGCACGTCGAGCGCTATCGTTGGGTGCTCGGCGCCTGCGCCCTCACGGCCGATCTCGCGCTGCTCAGCCACGGGGATCAAACCCTGGTGGGCGAGCTCGGCACCCGCCTCTCTGGCGGCCAGCAGCAGCGGGTCGCCCTGGCTCGCGCCCTCTACGCCCGGGCCGATATCCTGCTGCTGGACAACCCCTTGTCTGCGCTCGACCCCATGGTCGCGGCCCAGGTACTGGAGCAGGGGCTCGCCTTCAAGCCGGGGCCGACCCGGCTCCTGGTGAGCCACGATCCGGATGTGCTGGCCAGGTGCGATCGGGTGATCCGCATCGAGCAGGGGCGCCTGGTGGAGCTCGATGCCCACCAGTTGGCGGATCTTGTCCAGCATCCCCAGCCCGCCCCGCCGGTGCCCCCTCAGGAGGCGGAGCAGTTCAGCGAGGAGAAAGTGGTGGAGGGCAAGGTGGACTGGGGGCTGTTTGGCTTCATGTGGCAGCGCCTCGCCGCCCCCGGTGCCATCCTGCTCGTCCTGCTGCTCACCCTGGGCCAGGAAGGGCTGCGCATCGCCTCGGATCTCTGGCTCGGCGGCAAGGCCGAGGTGAGCGACGTCACGACCCTGCTCGGCATCTATGTGCTGCTGGGGGCGGGCTCCCTCGCCTGCATCATGGCGGTGCGAGTCATCAACTACAAACTCGGCCTCAAGCTGGCCTGGACCCTGTTTGACGGCATGCTGGGGCGCATCAGCCGCGCCCCCATGGCCTTCTTCGACAAGGTGCCCCAGGGGCGCATCCTCAACCGCTTCGACCGGGATCTGGGGGAGGCGCAAGAGATGCTGCTCTCCATGCTGGTGGGACTGTTCGGCATGCTGGTGTCCGTGGCCTTGCAGGTGGTGGTGATCGGCATCAATATTCCCCTGCTGCTGCTCATCGCTCCCCTGGTGGGATGGGCGCTCTATGTGTTGCAGCGCCGCTACCGGGCGGTGCAACTCAAGCTGCGGCGCCAGTCCTCGGTGCTGCGCTCCCCGCTCTACATAAGCATCAGCGAGACCATCCGCGGCGCCCCCGCCCTGCGCCTGGCAGGGGCCGAGCGTTTCGCGCTGGACCAGGTGCTGCACCACTATGACAACAACCTGCGCAGCTGGTACACCACCACCTCCATCAACCGCTGGCTCGGCATGCACCAGACCCTGCTCTCCGCCGCCCTGGTGGGGGCCGTGGCACTCATGGTGGCCTTTGGCAACAGCCCGCTGCTGGGGGCGGTTGCCATCACCTATGCCTTTACCGCTTCCGCCATGCTCAACTCCCTCATCCGCACCTTCGCCGAGGTGGAACAGGTGATGAACGCGGTAGAGCGGGTGCGCGAATACAGCGAAATAGAGAGCGAACGCCAGGAGGGAGAGGCCCTCGCCACCCCTCACCCCGCAGTGCGCTTCGACAACCTGGGGCTGCGCTACCCCCAGACCAGCCAGTGGGCGCTGCACAAGGTCAACTTCGAACTGGCCCCAGGTGAAAAGGTGGGTGTGTGCGGGCGTACCGGGGCAGGCAAAAGCTCCCTGCTGGGGGTATTGCAGGCCATGTATCCCGCCTCCCAGGGGGAGATCTTCTACGGCAATCAGCCACTGTCACGACTTGCACCGGAGGCGGTGCGTGATCTCTACGACACCGTCTCCCAGATCCCGCTAACCTTCTTCGGTAGTCTGCGGGCCAACCTGGCGCCCCTGACCGAGCATGAGGACGCCGTGCTTGAGCAGGCGCTTGCCCGGGTGGGCCTCGCCGAGCGCTGCGCCGGGCGGCTGGATGAGGATCTCGACAGGCTGCAACTCTCCGCCGGCGAGACCCAGTTGCTGGTGATCGCCCGCATCCTGCTGTCGCGCCGACCGCTCATCGTGCTGGACGAGGCCACCTCGGATCTCAGTCACGGCGGCATGCGCAAGATGGCGGAGCTGCTCTACCGCTACCGGCCGGAGGCCAGCTATCTGGTGATCGCCCACCACCTGGAGCCGCTCTTGTCGGTGGACAAGGTGGTGGTGATGGAGGCCGGCACCGTGGTGGAGCAGGGGTCGCCGGTGAGCCTGCTGGCCAACTCCCACTCCCGCTTCCACCAGCTGTTTGCCGGCCAGGTCAACCGTCAGGTGCCCCAGACGGCATGAGCGCCAAAAATAACAAGGGCTGCCCCCGGGCAGCCCTTGTTGCTTGAGGAGAGCCTCAACGCTCCATGATCTGGGTGATGTCGTCCTTGTTGATGTGCACCTCCCGCCCCTCTTCATCGTAATAGCGATACATGCCTGTGGTCTCGTCCAACCTGGGTTTGCTGTCGGTGGCAATCATCTTGCCATCCTTGGTGCTCATGATGTATTGGGAGCTGCACCCCGCCAATCCCAACAGACAAACCAGCATCATCACAGCTTTCATCACTCTCCCCTTCTTCACGCTCACCATGGCGGTGATAGATGAAGCCTAGCTCAACCGGATGGCCCGTTTACCTTGATTGCAGCAACAGGATTCACAGAAAGAATCCACCTGCTATAGCCATTGAAAATGATCTATCAAGAAAAGAAAGACCGGACATCTGTCCGGCCTGCTCTGGATTATTAGTTACTTGCCCGGCTTGCGCTCGCCGGTGACGGTGGGGTTGGCCGGATCCATGCTCCACTCGAACCAGCCGCCGTCGTAGACGCTGATCCGCTTCCAGTCCATCAACCAGGCGTAGAAGAACGCCTCGGAGGCGCGCCAGCCGGTGCCGCAGTAGAAAGCGGCCTGCTGGGTCGGCTCGATATTCCACTCATCCCACATGGCGAGGATCTCGCGGGCGGGCTTCATGGTGCCGTCCGGGTTGTGGAAGTCGCTCATGCTGTTGGCATCCACCCCGCCGTGACCCCATCTGGCCCCGGGAATGTCCCCCTTGGGCTTGATGTAGCTGTAGCCCGAGGTATTGCCCACGAACTCGTCCCAGGTGCGCACGCTGACCAGGGCGCCGTCCGGCTGCTTGAGCAGGGCCTTGGCCTGGTCAAGGGTGGTGTAATACTCGGGATGGGCCGGGATGGCCACGCCAAACTCCTTGGCCGGGGTGAACTTGTTGGCCAGCCCGGTCTCGGTGCGCAGATGCTGCACGAACCAGGCCTCCAGCCCGCCATCCAGCAGCCGCACATCCTCGACCCCCGCATACATCATCAGATGGGCCGCACGGGCCGCCGCCATGGTGTTGCGGCCATAGAGGATGACGGTGGTGTCATGACGGATGCCGTTCTCCAGCAGCAGCGCCTTGAGCGCCTCGTCAGAGACCTTGTTCCACAGCGGCTCCCCTTCCAGCCGGTTGGTGTCGATGTAGCCGGCTCCCGGAATGTGGCTCAGCAGATAGGCCTTGGGGGATCCCCAGTCCACCTCGAACACCTTCCACTCCCCCTTGGGGGCGGCGATGACCGGTTTGCCTGCCTGCAAGTCTGCCAGCCAGAGCGGATGGACCAGCTGCTGCCAGCGTGCCAGATGCTCCCGGGGCGCCTCTTTCCATCCCTGCAGCTCGAACAGCTGCTTGATGCCCTGCTGGCGCAGCAGACGGGCCACCTCGGCCACCTCGCGAGGGGGGCCATAGAGGGCGACGGGTTTGTCGGCCTTCAACCCCTTGCTCACGAGTGCCGCAGGCCACTCCTCGTCACTGTATTTCCACTCTGCGGAGAGCAGCTCGGCACCGGCCACATGGCCCCCCTGCTTCTCCCCGTCCATGGGCCAGCCTTGGTAGAAATAGCTCGGGCGGGTATCCAGGATCACCGCCTCCTTCCCCTTGGCATCCGCCAGGGAGAGCGGGGGCAGCTCGGCGGCCAGCGCGGGCCAGGCACACCAGATCAGCAAGGCGGTCAGGCAGCTTCGCCACAGTCCAGTCATTCGTTTCATGATGTCGTCTCGATGCATAGTGAAGAGAGTTAAAAAATGGAGCGGCCCAGGCGCTCGGCCAGCAGCTCCAGCGCCGCCGTCCCGGCCAGGGAGTTGCCCGCCTTGTTGAGCTCGGGTGACCAGACGCAGATGGAAAGCTCTCCCGGGATCAGCGCCATGATGCCGCCCCCCACCCCGGACTTCCCCGGCATGCCGACCCGGTAGGCGAAGTCGCCCGCCTCGTCATAGAGGCCGCAGGTGGCGAGCAGGGCATTGACCTGCTTGGTGGTCCGGGCCGGCAGCAGGGGCGTGCTCTCGCCAAGAGGGACGCCCCGGTTAGCCAGATAGACGAAGGCTCGTGCCAGATCGACGCAGCTCATGCGGATGGCGCAGGCATTGAAGTAGCTCTGCAATACCTTGTCCACCTCGTTCTCGAAGTTGCCATAGGCCTTCATCAGATAGGCGATGGCGGCATTGCGGGCGGAGTGCTGGTACTCGGAGCGCGCCACCACCTGATCCGCCATGATGGCCGGGTTGCCGCACAGGCGGCGTACCAGCTCCAGAGTGCGTTGGCGAGGAGCGGTGAGCCGGGTTTCCAGCAGATCGCTCACCACCAGGGCACCGGCGTTGATGAAGGGGTTGCGGGGAATACCCTGCTCGAACTCCAGCTGGACGAGGGAGTTGAACGGCTGGCCGGAGGGCTCCTTGCCCACCCGGGCCCAGATCTCCTCCTCCTGATAGAGGGTCAAGGCCAGCGTGAGGCTCAGGGCCTTGGAGATACTCTGGATGGAGAAAGGCTCGAAAGCGTCACCTGCGGTGAACAATTCCCCTTCAACGGTACAGACCGCGATCCCCAGCCGGTCGGCAGGCACCTGGGCCAGGGCGGGAATGTAATCGGCCACCTTCCCCTGCCCGAGCAGCGGACGCACCTCTTCCAGGATGCCGGCCAGTAATTCGGATGACAACACCATTGGCTATTCCATGACGTGAAACGAGGCGGGGCCAGCCCACCGACAAAAATCCCGCCGGCGGCGGGATTTTCTATCTGCCCGGGAGGCAGTCAGATATCAGGCCGGCTCGCCGTACCAGAGATCGAACAGCTCGGTGACCACCACGGCCTCCAGCCCTTTGCCTTGCAGCCAGGTCTGAACGGCGGAACGGTCTTCGTCGGTGCACTTGCCGAGCTGCTGGGTGCAGATCATCCCTTCCCAGGCCAGGTGACCCGAGCCGGCGAAGGCCAGCTTGCGAGGCTCAATCACCTCGTCGATCAGCGCATCGACCACGGCATCAATGGTCTCTTCGGCGGTGCCGACCGGGAAGTTGAAACTGATGTCGAACCCCATTTCCTGGAATTCATCGACGCGCAGTTTCTTACGCAGACGGCGGCTACGGTTGGCCATGAAAGCTCCTTAGTTGATACGTTGACTCAGTTGACTCGTTTGAAAATCAGATCCCAGACACCGTGGCCCAGACGATGGCCACGCTGCTCGAATTTGGTCAGGGGGCGCCAGTCGGGACGGGGCACCCAGTTGCCGGTGGCGGAGGTATTCTCGTACCCCTCGGCGGCACTCATCACCTCCAGCATGTGCTCGGCGTAGTTCTCCCAGTCGGTGGCCATGTGGAAGACGCCACCGATGGCAAGCTTCTGGCGGATATCCTGGGCAAAGGCAGGCTGCACGATGCGGCGCTTGTGGTGGCGGCTCTTGTGCCAGGGGTCCGGGAAGAAGAGCTGCAGGCAGGAGAGAGAACCGTTCGGGATCATGTGCTCCAACACTTCCACCGCATCGTGGCAGATGACGCGCAGGTTGGTGACGCCCGCCTCCTGGGCGGTGCCAAGGCAGGCGCCTACACCAGGAGAGTGCACCTCGATGCCGATGAAGTTCTTCTCGGGGGCGTTCTTGGCCATCTCCACCAGGGAGGCGCCCATGCCGAACCCGATCTCCAGCACCACGGGTGCCTCGCGGCCAAACAGGGCCACCATGTCGAGCGGCTCTGGTGCGAAATCGATGCCCATGACCGGCCAGAGCTCTTCCAGGGCCTTCTCCTGCCCTTTGGTCAGGCGGCCTTCGCGACGGACGAAGCTGCGGATCTTGCGCATGAACTTGCCGTCTTCGTTAAACACATCTTGGGTCACAGACATAGTAAATTGCTCGTTATTGCATCGCTCTGGAACAGAGCCGACATAAATGGATCGCTCGTTATTGCATCAGTTCGCAAAAACAGGGGAGCGAATTATCCCAAGATAGGCACAAGGCGCAAGTGTTTCCCACAACAAATCCCCCGGGACTGCCCACTTCCACCGGCAAGGTTGACAAATGCCACCCCCTTCACAGAATCTGCCGGACGTCGGGTTCATCCTGACGCGGAAAAATAAAACCATATACAACAAAGGATTGCAGTATGAAGAAAACCCTGTTGGCCCTCGCCCTGCCTGCCCTGCTGGCCGGTTGCAACCCCTCTGACAACGACTCCCAACCCCCTGCCCCCGCCGCTCAGGCCCATGAGTTTCTGGTGCAACTGAGCTCTGGCGCAGAAGGGATAGGCGCTCGTCCCACGGGCACCGAGGCCGAAACCCGCGCCGCCGCCTGGATCCAGGATCACCTGGCCGGCTGGGGTTACGAGGTGCAGAACCAGCCATTCACCTACACCCGGGGCGGCACAGACCGAACCTCCCAGAACATCGTCGCCGAGCTCAAGGGTCAGAGCGACAAGGTGATCCTCATCGGTGCCCACTATGACAGCACCGGCGAGAAGAAAGGATCCGAAGGCGCCACCGACAACGGGGCCGGCGTCGCCGCCCTGCTGGCAGTTGCCGAGGCACTCAAGGGAGAGACCCTGCCCTACACGGTGCGCTTCGCCTTCTTCGGCGCCGAGGAAAACGGCCTCAACGGCTCCAGAGCCTATGCCGCCAGTCTCGACACCGACGCCGTCGCCAAGCTGCTGGCCATGGTGAACTACGACACCATCGCCGGGGGTGACATCGTCTATGTCCACTCGGCCCACTCCGACGTGGCCGAGTACAACTGCGCCGACCCGAGCCGCTACAGCTTCGATCCCAAGGTGCGCGATCGCCTGCTGGCCATCTCCCAGCAGACCGCCACCCCGTTCGCCATCCACCCCAGCTACAGCGGCTACCCGGAAGGGGAGACCGGCAGCTGGTCCGATCATGCTCCCTTTGCCTGCCTGGGGGTGCCCATCGCCTACGTGGAGGCCACCAACTTCACCATCAACGGGGAAGATGGCTATGACGGCTACTCCCAGAGCACCAATCCGGCGCTGTGGGACTGCTACGACGACGCCACCAAGAGCGCCTGCGACCGGGACAGCGAGACCCAGTGGGGCAAGATCTGGCACACGGAGCATGATCGCCTCGACAAGATGGCCGAGCTCTTCCCGGGCCGGATCGAGCAGCAGCTCGGGGCCAATACCGACCTGATGATCCGCTTCCTCAAGGCGCCGGGGCTCTGACCCCCATCCCGCCCGATGCCCCCCTGACAGGGGTTTTTGCGCCCCTGACCGGGGTCGGGACGATAAAATTCGGGCAGGTGCCAAACCTGCCCTTTTTTATGGATTTTTGTGACAGCCATTGCCTCATTTCTGAAATCTGATACAAACGGATAACCTGGCGGTTGAATGGAGCGACCGCCACCTAGTCAGAGAGAACCCTATGCAGCCGTTTTTTGCCCAGCGCTTCGAGAAGGTCGAGCCTTCCTTTATCCGCGAAATCCTCAAAGTTGCCGCCAATCCGGAGATCATCTCCTTCGCCGGCGGCCTGCCCAACCCCCATCTGTTCCCGGTCAAGGCCATCGAGCAAGCGTGCCAGGACGTGCTGCGCGAGCAGGGAGCCGCCGCGCTGCAATACGCCACCACCGAGGGCTTTGCCCCGCTGCGCCAGTTCATCGCCGACCGCTACCTGAGCCGCCACGGCATGACCGTCAATCCTGACAACATCCTCATCACCAGCGGCTCCCAGCAGGCGCTGGATCTGCTGGGCAAGGTGCTGGTGAACGAGGGGCAGGATCTCATCATCGAAGAGCCGGGCTACCTTGGCGCCATCCAGGCGTTCTCCGTCTATCAACCGAATTTCAAGCCCATCACCCTGGCGGAAGAGGGGCTGGATCTGGCCGCGCTGGATGCGCTGCTGGAGCAGGGCTCCAGCGCCAGGCTGCTCTACGGCGTGCCCAACTTCCAGAACCCGAGTGGTGTATCCTACAGCCGCGCCAACCGGGAAGCCCTGGCGGAGCGCCTGGTGCGCCACGATCTGCTGATGGTGGAAGACGACCCCTACGGCGAGCTGCGATTCGAAGGGGAGCACCTGCCCCCCATCGCCAAGCTGGCCCCCCACAACACCGTGCTGCTCGGGTCCTTCTCCAAGACGGTGGTACCCGCCTTCCGCCTGGGCTGGATGGTGGTGCCGGACTGGCTGCGCAAGAAGGTCACCATCGCCAAGCAGGCCACCGACCTGCACAGCAACGCCTTCAGCCAACAGGTGCTGCACCGCTTCCTGACCGACAACTCCCTCGACGCTCACCTGGAGAAGATCAAGGAGGTCTATGGTCGCCAGCGTGCCGCCATGGAAGCCGCCCTCGCCCGCCACTGTCCGCCCGGCGTCAGCTACACCCGTCCCGAAGGGGGCATGTTCCTCTGGCTGACCCTGCCGCCCAGCGTCAGTGCCATGGCCCTGTTCGACGAGGCCATCAAGGAGAAGGTGGCCTTCGTGCCCGGCGCCCCCTTCTATGTGCGCCCCGAGATCCAGAACACCCTGCGCCTGAGCTTCTCCTGTGTGGATGAGGCGACCACGGAAGAGGGTGTTCAGCGTCTGTGCCGCGCCCTGGCCCGCATGCTCTGAACCATTCGGCCATAAAAAAACCAGCGACCCGGTCGCTGGTTTTTTTTGCCTCGCGCTTTCCCCTCAGCGCCCCTGGCCGGCCAGCTGGCTGACAAACTCCTTCATGGGCATGGGCCTGCCAAACAGGTAGCCCTGCAGGAAGGTCACCTCGCGGGCCTTCAGATAGTCGGCCTGCACCTGATTCTCCACCCCTTCCGCCACCAGTTGCAGACCGAGCCGGGTCGCCAGATCGATGACGTTCTCCACGATGTGGCTGGAGAGCGCGTCCGACCCAATCATGCCGACGAAGCTCTGATCGATCTTGAGGAAGTCGACCTGGAAGGTCTGCAGGTAGGTCAGGCTGGAGTGGCCGGTGCCGAAATCGTCGATGGCGATGAAGACCCCGAGGGCATGGAGCTCGGCAAAGAGCCGGTCCGTCGTCTCGTCCGCCACGATGAGCTCGCGCTCGGTCAGCTCCAGCACCAGCTTGATGGGATTCCCCTTGAAGGCGTTGATGAAATCCCGGCAATCTTCCACCAGGCTCAGATCCTTGCAGTGGCTGGCGCTGATGTTGAAGCCGAAGTGGAACCCTCGCGGCAGATGGTGCGCCTTGCCCGCAAACTGTTCGCGCACCTGCGCCATCAACAGCCGGGTCATGGGCACGATGAGGCCACTGTCCTCTGCCAGGGGAATGAAGCGATCCGGCGAGATCATCCCCTGACGGGGGTGTTGCCAGCGCATCAGCACCTCGCAACCGCTCCATTGGCCGTCCTCCCCGTTCACCACGGGTTGCAGATAGGGGATGAACTCCTGCTGGGACAGTGCCCGTTTCAGCTCCTGGGCCGGCGAAGTCGAACGGCCCATCAGCCAGAAGACCGCCACCCCGAGCAGCAGGCTCAGCAGAGGATAAATAATGACGCCCACCTTGGAGTAGTCCCAGATGTGGGCACGGTACTCATCCACCGACACCGTGGTCACTACCTTGAACGGGTACCTGGTCGAGACCTGTTCGAGATAGCCATTGCGATCCTTGGGGATCAGCTTGTCGGTGAGTTCGCTGTTTCGCAGCAGCATCTCGTTGCCGACCACCAGCCCCAGTGGGGAGTTGCGGCTCAGCATGTCCAGGATGTTGAGCAGGTAGTAGCCGTCGACCCCCACCAGCACGCTGAACTCGCCCACCTCTTCCCGGTAGGCGATGAGGGGGCGATTCGGGGTGACCGGGTTGCCCTTCATCAGGTCGAGCCTGCCCCCGACATAGTCATCCAGCTTGATGCCGCCATCGACCGGGCCATAGAGGGAAGAGCAGTAGATCCGATCCCCCCTGGCCAGGTTGACGCTGCGCACATCCGGCACCGTGGCCACCTGATCCCTGAGCCCCTGCACCACCTCGAGACAGGGCCTGCCCAGGCTGCCGGTGAGGGCCGACGCCGCCAACTGGGCATTGTCCAGAGTGCGGTCGAACATGACCCTGGCATGTTCCAGGCGCGCCACCGCATCCTGTTTCACGCCGGTGGCGGTCTGCCAGATGACGATGACGAGCCCAAGGAGCATGGGCAACAGACCGGCCAGCAAGGCACAGAGCAGCCGGACATAGAATTGACGCACCTTCAAACGTCGAAATGGCATAACGGCCCTCATGAACATGGCGAAAAAGCGCTCGAGTTTACCCGCTGGCGCCCGTTTGGCAAGCCGGAATGAGCCCCTGATACCGCCGCGCCACGGCGCCCCCCCGTGGTCGCAACACCCGGCAACCCCGTGGACAAAGGGGGCGGCGTCTTGGGAGACAAAAATCATAATGCTTATAAAAACAGGAGCTTGTCCATCGGGCACCCAGGCTCTAGAGTAGACCCTAGAGCGTCAGGGAGGCAGGACATGAAGATACTGATCACGGGGGGCACGGGGTTTATCGGCCGCCGTCTGGTGGCACACCTCAAGGTGGCGCACGAAGTAGTCGTGCTGACCCGCCAGGGCAGCCGGGCCTACGAGCTGCTCGGCCACGATGTCACCCTGCTGGACAGCCTGGACAGGCTGGATCACCTCAATGACGTGGACATCGTCATCAACCTGGCCGGCGAACCCATCGCCGCCGGACGCTGGAGCGAGTCCCGCAAGCAGTTGCTCTGCAACAGCCGCTGGCTGCTGACCGAACAGCTGGTGGATCTCGTCAAACTATCCAGCACGCCCCCCAGATTGCTGCTCAATGCCTCCGCCATCGGCTGGTATGGCCGCCAGGATGACGCTCCTCTGGATGAAACATGCCAGAGCCCTCACGACGAATTCACCCACCGTCTCTGTCAGCAGTGGGAGCAGCTTGCCCAGCAGGCCCGCTCGGCCCAGACCCGGGTCTGCATCCTGCGCATCGGCCTGGTACTCGGCATGGAGGGGGGCGCCTTGCCCAGGATGCTGCCCCCTTACCGCCTCGGCCTCGGCGGCCCCATGGGCAGCGGCACCCAGATGATGAGCTGGATCCACGTGCAGGATCTGGTGCGGGCCATGCTGTTTCTCATCGAGCACGGCGAGTGTGACGGCATCTTCAACGGCACGGCCCCGCAACCGGTCAGCAATCGCCGGTTCAGCGAGACCCTGGCCGCCACGCTCCATCGACCGCACCTCTTCTTCGTACCGGCACCCCTCCTGCGACTCCTGATGGGAGAGGCGGCGGATCTGCTGCTCACCGGACAGCACGTGCTGCCCGCCCGCTTGCAGCAGGCCGGTTTTCACTTCAGCTTCTCGGCCCTGCCCGGCGCTCTGGACAATCTGCTGCACTCACCCCGTTGACCCAATGACACATCCCGACCGAGGTCGGGATGTGTCGAGCCATCAGAGCAGCCCCTGCCCCAGTCCCCTGAGCCGGTCGCTCAGGGTACCCGCCAGCAGTTGGCGGCGCATGCCCTGTCCAGCCAGGGTCACCAGCACGGCCCCAAGCAGGGGGAGTGCAGCCCAGATGGCCCAGTGGAACTGCCACTGCGCTCCCTCCCACCACCACTGCAGACCGAAGGAGCAGAGCTCCACCACCATGGCGGCGCAGAGCCCTGCCAGGGCACCGCTCGCCACCAGCTCCCAGCGCAGCATCTTCTCGAGCAGGGCGCTGCCCGCCCCCAAGGTGCGCATCAGCAGCAGCTCCCGGCGCCGATGGGCCATGCCGGCCTGGGTCTGGGTCAGCAGCACCAGCAGGGCGGCTACCGTCACCAGCCCGAGCATCAACCCCAGGGCGCGGCTCACCTGATCGGAGACCAGGGTGAGGCGGCCTATCAGATCCTCCACATCGATGAGGCTCACCGTGGGGTGGCGGCGGATGAGTTCCACCTCTGCCCCTCGCCCCTCAGGCGGCAGACGATAGCTGCCGAGCCAGGTCTGGGAGAAGGGGGCCAGCACGTCCGGCGAGAAGATCATGTAGAAGTTCGGCCTCATGTTGTCCCACTTGATGGACCTCAGGCTGGTCACCCTGGCCTCGAACGCCCGCCCCTCTATGGTGAAGCCGAGCACGTCTCCGAGCGCGATGCCGAGCCGTCCCGCCAGCGCCTCATCGACGGAGACCTCCCCCTTGCCGGCCAGCCATTGACCGGCAGTGACCTTGTTGTCGGCGGGCAGGGCCGATGTGGTGGTGAAGTTGAGCTCTCTGTCCACCCCCTCCCGCGCCGCATCCTCCCCCACCGCCTCACCAGCGATACGGGTCAGGCGCCCGCGCACCATGGGGTAGAAGTCCGAGGTGATGGCCCCGGCCCGGTGCAGATCGGCCAGGATCCCTTCCCGCTCGCTGTCCGCCACATTGACCAGGAAGCGGTTCGGGGCGTCGGCAGGCAACCGGGTGGAAAAATCCTCCAGCAGATCGACCCGCGCCGCCCACAGCAGCCCGAACAGCATCAGGGCCAGGGCGAAACCCGCCAGCTGGAACAGACCACTGCCCCGCTCACGGGAGAGGTGATTGATGGCCAGGCGCAGGGCATGGGGCCCCTTGAGCCGACTGCCAAGACGCAGCAGCACGGAGGCGAGCAGGGCCAGCAGCGCCATCAACACCCCCATGCCGCCGATGAGCCCGCAGGCCAGCCTGATGTCGGCGGTAAAGCCCCACACCAGGGCAAACAGCCCGATGAGCCCCACGGGCACCGTCAGCCAGGGAGGGATCCCCGCCTCCAGCTCCCGGCGCAGCACCCGCAGCGGCGGTACCTTGAGCAGCCTCAGGAAGGGGACGAACGCCAGCATCAGGGTGATGAAGAAGGCGACCGCAAGGCCCAGGGCGAAGGGTCGCCAGGAGGGGGGCGGCAGATCCGCAGGCAGCAGATCCCCCAGCAGGTTCAGGGTCAGCCACTGCATGGCGCTGCCCGCCACCAGCCCCATCAGGGCCCCCACCAGGGTCAGGGAGAACAGCAGGGTGCCCATCAGTTGCCACAGGGTGCGCCGCGAGGCCCCCAGGGTCTTGAGCAGGGCCACCATGTTGGTCTGGCGCTCGGCGAAATGGCGCACCGCTATCCCCATGGCCAGGGCGCCGAGCAGCACGCCGGCAAGGGATGCCAGACGGAAGAAGCGCTCGGCATTGCCCAGGGATTTCCCCACCTGGGTACCCTGATCGTCGGGTTTGACGAGCTTCTGCCCGGCGCTCAGCCTGGTGTTGAGCCAGGCCTCATAGCGGGCGATGGCGTCACGGGGCCCCTTGACGAGATAGCGCCACTGCTGGCGACTGCCCGGCAGCAGGGCCCCGGTCGCCTCGATATCGGCGCTGTGGATCAAGGCCCTTGGCGCCATCTGGAAGGGGCTGAACCCCTGATCCGGCTCCTGGCCCAGCTCCCCTGCCACCGTCAGCCGGGTGTTGCCGACCTCGAGTGCCTCCCCCACCTTGGCGCCGAGCAGTTGCATCACCCTGGCGGAGAGCCAGATCTCGCCGGGCGCCGGGGCGCGCTGGGGAGTGAGCTCCAGCTTGCCGTAGAAGGGAAAATCCCCGGGCACGGCGCGGATGGAGGCCAGTTGCAGGGTATCACCGTGAAACAGCATGCTGTTGAAGCTGACCGTGGTCTGCACGGCCAGCCCCTCCTGATGCGCCTGCGCCAGCCACTCTGCCGGTGCCGGCGTCGCGGAGCGCAGCACCCTGTCCCCTCCGATGAAATCCCGCCCGGAGGCCTTGAGCCCCACGTCCAGCCGATCCGCCACCAGAGCCACGCTGAGCACGCAGGCGACGCTCAGCGCCAGCGCCAGCACAAACCAGCGCAGCTCGCCGCTGAACCCTTCCCGGCGCAGCAGCTTCAATCCCAGTCGCCACTGACTCATGACGCCTCCCTCACCGTCCATGCTGCTGCCAACGATCCCCTGGTGCAGCTCTGTCTCCACTGACTCATGACAGCTCTCCCACCCTGGCCGCCATGACAGCCTGTGCCTCCAGCCGCCCGGCTGACATCACCAGCTGCCGCTGGCAGCGCTGGGCCAGCTCATGGTCATGGGTCACCACCACCAGGGTGGTGTTGTGCTCGCGGTTGAGACGAAACAGCAGTTCGATCACCGTCTCCCCTGTCTTGCTGTCGAGGTTGCCGGTGGGCTCGTCCGCCAGCAGCAGGCTGGGGCGGGTCATGAAGGCACGGGCAATGGCGACCCGCTGCTGCTCGCCGCCGGAGAGGCGCGGCGGTAGGTGGTGCAACCGCTCTCCCAGACCGACCTGGGCCAGCAGCTCCCGGGCACGGGGCTCGCTGTCGGTCTCCCCCCGCAGCTCGGCCGGCAACATGACGTTTTCCAGGGCGCTCAGGGTGGGCAGCAGCAGGAACGACTGGAACACGAACCCCACCTGCTCGGCCCGCAGCCTGGCGCGTCCCTCCTCGTCCAGCCGGGTGAGGGAGTGGCCGAGGATCTCTATCTCGCCGCTGCTCGGCAGATCGAGACCGGCCAGCAAACCGAGCAGGGTGGACTTGCCGGAACCGGACGCACCGACCAGCGCCAGCGTCTCGCCGGTATTGACTTGCAGATCGATCCCTTCAAGGATGGTGAGGCTTTCCTGACCGAGGCGAACGGTTTTACCGAGCCCCCTGACGGCGATAATGGGCGTTGAACTCATCTTGGGTATCCTGTTTGCCTGAACCTGTAATGACAATAGAACGTGGGAGTTGACTGCATGATGCGTCTCTTGTTTGCCGTGAGTTGCCTGTGCTGCTGGGCAGCGTCCGTCCAGGCCCAGACCCTGCTGGTACTGGGCGACAGCCTGAGTGCCGGCTACCAGATGCAGGCCGAACAGAGCTGGCCTGCCCTGCTCAATGAAAAGTGGCAGCAGCAGGGGGGAGAACACACCCTCATCAATGCCAGCATCAGCGGTGAAACGACCCAGGGCGGCCTGGCCCGCCTGCCCGCTCTGCTCGAAACCCACAAACCGGACTGGGTGTTGATCGAACTCGGCGCCAACGACGGGCTGCGGGGCTTTGCTCCCGCCATCACCCGGGCCAACCTGACCAAGATGATCGAGCTCGCCCGGGCGCACCAGGCGAAGACGGTGCTGACCCAGATCCTGCTGCCCCGCAACTATGGGGCGCGCTATCTGCAACAGTTCGAGCAGATCTTCCCGGATCTTGCGAAGGCCAACGACCTACCGCTGATGCCCTTCTTTCTGGATGATATTGTGCTGCGCCCTGAACTCATGATGAACGATGGACTGCACCCGACGGCCACCGCCCAGCCCCGGATCCGCGACAAGGTCGCCCGCTTTGTCGAGCCTCTGCTGACTCAGTAGCCCGGTGGCCGGGCCCCTGGCCCTTCCCCTTGCCCAGCAAAAAGCCCCCGCATGGCGGGCAATGCTGTTCAGATAAGCACTTTTTTGACTGATTATTCATAAATTGGATTTGAGTTGAGGGGGCAAGGCTGTGTCCAGTCGATCTTCCTCCAGCCTTTATCCAGCGGGGCTTGCAATAGAAAGAGGGAGGCATCATGCCTCCCTCGCTTTTTTGTCCTGATACTACGTGGACTGGAACTCAAATTCTCTTAAGTGAACAGCATTGCCCGCATGGCGGGGGCTTTTTCATGGTTCGGCGTGCCGGGTTCAACGGCCCAGGATCTGCCGCATCCGCTGCTGTGCCACGTCCACCAGCAAGTCGGGCTGGAATTTGGAGATGAAGCGATCACACCCCACCTTCTTGACCATGGCCTCGTTGAAGTTGCCGCTCAGGGAGGTATTGAGGGTGATGAAGAGATCGGACATGCGCGGATCGCTGCGCACCTCGTGAGTCAGGCGATAACCATCCATCTCCGGCATCTCGGCGTCCGTGATCATCAGCATGATCTCGTCGGTCACCTTCTTGCCCGCATCGCACCACCCCTTGAGCAACTTGAGGGCCTGCAAGCCGTCCTGGCACTCGATGACCTCGAGCCCGAGCTGGGCGAGGGTCTCGCGCACCTGGTTGCGGGCCGTGCTGGAGTCATCGACGATGAGCACCCGGCGTCCCTGCATCTGGGGCAGGATCTCCTCGTCCAGCACCTCGGACGAGATGCGCACGTCATAGGTGATGATCTCCGCCAGCACCTTCTCCACGTCGATGATCTCGACAATCTGGTCGACCCCCCCTTCCGGGATGCGGGTAATGGCGGTGAGGTAGTTGGCACGACCCGCCGAACGGGGCGGCGGCAGTATGTCCTTCCAGGTCATGTTGACGATGTGGGCCACCTGCCCCACCAGGAATCCCTGAATGGTGCGGTTGTACTCGGTGATGATGAGGTTGGACTCCTGATCGATGACCATGGGACGCATCCCGATGGCACCGCGCAGGTTGATGACGGGGATGGAGACGCCGCGAATGTTGGCGACGCCGCTGATGTTGTGGTGGGACCCCGGCATCTTGTTCAGATGGGGCAGCTTGACCACTTCCCGCACCTTGAAGACGTTGATCGCAAACAGTTGCTGGGCACCCAAACGGAACATCAGCAGTTCCAGGCGATTCTCCCCTACAAGCTGGGTACGTTGATCCACTGAATCCAATATGCTCGCCATATAACGCCCTTACGTCCATTTCCCGAAATTGCCCCGCACCGGAGCTGCGACATGCCAACCAGCCCCGCTTTCCCTGTCGGGACAACGCAAGCCTATATAGAAATAATGAAAAGCGTCGAGGAAAGATAGGATCTTGACCACGGGGCGTGATCATCGCCCCATCACTGCCTCATGGCAAGCACAGCCACGCACCGGCCCCGACAACAAGGGTATCGACCACACGGGGCCATTGCTGAACCCCGGCGTGCCGCTCTTGTCATCCAGCGCGGTCCGCCAGCAACGAAAAGACCGGCCACATGGGCCGGTCCTGGGATGTGCAGTGCGTCTGGGACGACTTAGAAGTTGTACTGCAGGGCCACGGCGACGATGTCGTCGGTGGACTTGTTCAGGCTGTTCTTGCCGGTGGAACCCACTTCGTCCAGCAGGTTGATCTTGTAGTCCACGTAGGCATTGAAGTTGTCGGTGAAGTTGTACCAGGCACCCACGGAGACGTATTCGGTCGCGGTGTCATCGATGCCGTGAGCGCTGTCCTTCACGTCGGTACGCAGGTAGGCCAGAGAGGGCTTGAACTTCGGCGTGATGTTGTACTGCACGACCGCTTCGTAGCCATCCATCTTCTCGGCGTAACCGCGCATGGAGCCGGTGTCCACGAAGAGGTGATCTTCACCGTGGGAGTAGGTGGCGGCCATGTAGAGGTTGCCGACGGCATACTTGGCGCCCACCCCGAACAGCTTGGCGTCGTTGTCGCCGCCGAAGCTCACGTTCTCGGCCTGCTCGTCGGTCTTGCCAGCCTGGTTGTAGGCGGCACCCAGGCTCAGGCCCATGTTGAAGTAATAGTTGGCAGAGAGGGCATACCCCTCGGAAGAACCTTTCGGGCTCCAGGTGCTGTTCGGGCCGACGCGCTCGCTGCGGCTCGCGTTCTGCGGGTCGTTGTTGCCGGTGAACTGGGCACCCAGGGTCAGCCCCTGCCAGTTGTACATGTACTGGGCCAGGCCGTTGGTACGACCGGTGCCGAACACCTCGGTGTCCTTGCCCAGACCATCACCACCCCACTCCGGCAGCACGTCGGTGTAGTTGTTCACCGCCTTGGTGAACAGACCGTCCTGGCGGCCGTAGCTGAAGGCACCGAAGCGATCGTGCTTGATGCCCGCATAGGCGTAACGCAGCTCGTCGTTGTCAGAACCGGAGACCGGCAGGTTGTACTCGGCGAAGCCGAACGCGGTCAGATCCTCGTCAACCTTGGTTTCACCTGCGATGTGCAGACGCAGGTAGCTGGCATCGCCTTCGGTGGCGTTGTCATCGGTGCCGTAGTACATGCCGTTGACGCGGCCGCCGATGTCCAGTTTGGTACCATTCTGATCGTAAACGTTGGCGGCCTGTGCACCACCGGCCAGCAGCAGGCTGGAGATGGCCATCGTCAATGCTGTCTTTTTCATTGTTCTTTCCTCAGGTGTAAGCACTCTCTGTCAGACCAGAGTTCGGTCGTGATGATCGGTTGATGTGCCGATGGCCTAAGGTAGATCCGGAAACCTTGTTGACATCCTCCCCCACCTTAGCGCTTCGCGTCACAGGAGGGGGATTCCCATTACTGGGTGATAGCTGCTCGCGCAGTACCGGGTTCCTGCTTCATCGGGCGGCCTGATTGCACCACGCCTCCACAGGCTAAAACGGCGTGTCCCGCCGCTAAAATATTGCGAGCGCCGTTCACATCGGCGTTCGCCTCATAACCACACGCAGCGCATTTAAACTGGCTTTGCGTCTGGCGGTTATCCAGGGCTGACGCATCAGTGTTTATACTTTGAACAACCCCATACATTCGAACAAATATTGTTCATTCAGACAGCAGAGCCTGCGCTTGTTGGCCATGCTTAGATTACGTGATTTGTTTTGCTTCAGCA
>NZ_PQLN01000170.1:0-4729 GCF_002919855.1 Aeromonas sp. ASNIH8
TGATCGAGGTTACGGATCGAGATAGCGGGTGCGGCCATGATGATCTACCTGCAAAAGAGAGTAATAGATCAGAACTGCCGATCGCCGTCAAGCACTGAAAATAGCAAAATCAGGTGCGGAATGACGGTTCCATAATATAAACACCCCAGATTTAAATATTTAAAATGAGTCTCTTCCCCCGCCGAAAATAGAATGTCCGGCAGGTGGGAAATATTGGGAAATGGATGCACGACATCGCCTCGCCAGAATAAACAGGCGAAGACAGGTGCAGCTATTTCAGTTCAGGAATGGAGGCGGGCTCGTGGCATGGCAGGCATGCTGCGCCGCCGCGGGGAATTACAGCGGGAAGAAGAACGCGATCTTATGGTCCAGGGTAAACCACTTGGGATAGCTGACCTTGATATTCATGTTGTTGCTCATCCAATTGATATTAACAACGCCAAATAACAGCACCCATTATGGTGGGGAGCGCTATATGATCAATTGCAATATGAGCAAAGTGGGATGGCGCTAACAATTTGGCGGGGGATTTTTATACAGCTTATTATCGCCAATCCGAAAGATCCCCCCATCATCCACCTTTTTCCCTTTCCCCCTCAGTGGGTCAACCAGGGCAGCCGCTGCAACAACTCGTAGCGGTCAGGGATCGGTGTCTGGCTGACCCAGAGATCCAGCAAGCCGTAGGAGATCAGCGGCAACACCAGCAGCAACAGACAGAGCAGTCCCAGCAGTTGGCGGGGGGCGAGTCGCTGCCCTTGCGTGCCAAGATGCAGGGCATCGGCCCGCCTGGGGCAGGCGGCCACGCAGCTCTGGCAACTGGTGCACTCGAGGCTCTGCACCGCAATGAGCTGGTGCACCTGGATGCGAGACGGGCAGGCCCGGCTGCACTTGTCACAATCGTGGCCCAGGCTTCGCAGGCAGCGGGCCGGGTCGCGGCGAATGCGCAATGGGGTCAGCAGGCCGAGCAGGGCGAACCAGGCGCCATAGGGGCAGAGGTAGCGGCAGAATCCTTGCCGGAAGGTGGCGGTGAGCAGCAGCACCCAGCCAAGGCACAGGCCCGAGATCAGGGTCAGGTTGAAGAAGAAGGCCCCCATCTTCATGTCCGCCGCCTGATGGTAGGGGCTGGCGAGGTAACCGGGCAGGGCGGCGGCGGGTACCGCCAGCAATATGATGAAGAGCAGAAAGCCGAGCACCAGAAACTTCTGGCCGCGCAACACGGCATCGAGCCAGCCCGGCGGGGTCCACTCCCCCGGCAACAGGCGCGAGCGCAGGCCGTGCAGCCACTCCCCCACCAGCCCGAGCGGGCAGAACCAGGCACAAAACGCCCGACCCAGCAGCAGGGCCGACAGGGAGAGCACCAGCACGGTGACGGTGGCCGCCGGGTGATGGGGGTCCGTCAGCCCCTGCCCGAGCCAGGCCCGCAGCCCGAGACCACCTGCGATGGGCAGGAAACCGTCCACCACGTCAGGGCGTACCAGCCAGGGAACCGTCCCCCGTGCCAGCAGCCAGATATAGACCCCATATTGCACCGACACCAGCAACCAGCAGAGCAGCAGCAGATGACGCGCCCACTCCCGCAGCGGCTGACTGCCCAGCTCGTCCAGTGCGGGGAAGGGCTGGATGCGATGAAGCAGGCTGAGACTGCCGACCACCAGCCCCAGGCCAAGCCAGAGGCTGACATCTGCCGCCGCCAGCCAGGCAATGACCAGCACTCCGAGGGAGAGTCGAGATGACCAGCCCGGCCCCGTTTTCAACGCCAACAGGACCAGATAGACCAGTCCGGCCACCATGGTCATCGCCTCAATCACGCTCATGCATCCTCCACTGCGTACACCCGATCTGGCGGCAAGGATAACCAACATCTGAGTTGATTATTTTGATCTGCATGGGCACAAGGGGAGATTCGAGCCAGTGCCCCTGCCCGCGATTGAGCCTTATGCCTTGCGGCTGTGGAACAGCGGCTGGTCGGATTCGCCCTGCTCGGCCCAGAAGTGGATGTTGAAGCGGGCATCCTCCGACAGCTCGACCCTGTGCCAGTACCGGGGTGGGCTGGTGGCAAACTCCCCGGCCCGGATCACCAGGCTCAGCTCGGGCTCTTCGGCCTGCTCATTGGCAAAGCCGTGATAGGTGACGGTCCCCTCCATCACGCAGAGCTGGCCGAACACCCCGGCCGCGGTGTTGTGGTGGGTGAGCAGGGCCTGGGGCACATTCTGGTGGGTGAAGAAGGGGGTGGAGCGGCGCACCACCCAGTGAGACGGGATCAGTTGCATGGCCATATCGGTTCTCCTCGTGTGGCCGGGTCGACCCGGCCGGTGCAATGAAAGGGGTTAACGGGGCAGCTGGCGCAGCAGCGGGAAGGCGGCACTCATCTGATCCCCACCCACCACGAAGCCGTACAGCTTGCCATCTTCGCCGTGCGCCTCGGCCACCATGCCGCGGCTGTTCCAGCGGCACTGCCAGGCGAGATCCTCGCCCCGGGTGCGACCGGCCAGTTGCAGCGGGTAGCGCGGCGTCTTCACCTTCACCAGCATGGGGGGCAAAGTCAGCGGGGTCGGCGTCCCGAGCAGGGTGCGCGCCAGCGCATTGGCCCCCAGCACGATGGGTTGCAGGAAGGGGAGCAACTGGCCCAGCCACTGCACGCAATCCCCCAGCGCGAAGATATGGGGGTCGCTGGTCTGCAGCCGATCGTCGACCAGGATGCCGCGCTCCACTGCCAGCCCGGCCCCCCGGGCCAGGGCCAGATTCGGCCGCAGGCCGATCGCGGCGATCACCAGATCCTGCTCGCTGATGCGGCCATCGGTCAGGGTCACCCGCCAGCCATCCCCCGGCTGGGCATCCATCCTGGCGAGACCCGTCCCGAACTGCAGACTGACCCCCTGGGTGCGCAGGGCCTGTTGCAGCGGCTGGGTCAGGGTAGCAGGCAACAGGGCGCTGAGCGGGCTATCGGCCAGATCCAGCAGGGTGACCTCGCGGCCATCGCTCGCCATGTCCATCGCCAGCTCACAGCCGATGAGGCCGGCCCCCAGCACCAGGATGCGGCGGGCCTGGCGCAGTTGCGCCTCGGTGGCGGCGTACTCCTGCTGGCTGTTGAGGGTGACCAGGTGTTCGCTGCCCGGCAGATCGGGGCGCGCCGCGCTCGCCCCTGTGGCCAGCACCAGCTGGCCGTAGGGGAATTCCCCCTGCTCGGTCAGCACCAACCGCCTTGCTGGGTCGATGCCATGCACCGGGCAGTGGGGCAGCAGCGCGATGCGCTGCTGCTCGGCAAAATCGCTGCCGCTCTGGCGAGTCATGGCTGCGGCAGGGCAGCCCCGACTCACCACGTGGCTCAAGTCGGGCTTGTTGTACTCGTCACCGCTGTCGGCGGTGATGAGGCGGATGGGCTGCTCGGCATCCAGCTTGCGCAGGCTCTTGACCAGCTGCTGGGCAGCGAAGCCGCTGCCGATCACCACTATCTCCCGGCTGATGCCAGCGTCAGTTTGAATTGCCGCGCTCATACACAGGCCTCCACGGAGCAGGGTTCGAATACCTCCTTGCCGATGCCGCAACCCGGGCAGAGGAAGCTGTCAGGTACCTGAGCCCAGGGGGTGCCCGGCGCCACCAGCTGATCCGGCTCGCCCTGGGCCGGGTCATAGACCCACTGGCAGACCGTGCAGAGCATGGCCTGGTCGTCATCCCATTCGGCGGCGGCCGCTGCGGCTTGCGGCTCAACAGCAGGCATCGCGGGGACGGGCGTCACGATTGTCTGGGTTGTGGTGATCGGGCGGGGTGCGTCCAGCGGGTGCAACGCCCACTGACGGGCGAGCTGGCGGCCATGCTCGCGGCATTCGGCCAGCGCCGAGCCATCCGGCCGCCACTTGGCCTTGAGAGAGATGCTGATATCGAAGCCCGCATCCATCAATCGGGTCTGGATCCGGTCCACCGCGCCACCGGTCCAGCCGTAACTGCCGAAGGCCGAGGCGCGCTTGTTGCGAAAACGCAGGCCGGTGATCTCTTCGAGCATGCCCGCCACCTTGGGCATCATGA
Organism: Aeromonas sp. ASNIH8; assembly: GCF_002919855.1. Classification (NCBI taxonomy): domain Bacteria; kingdom Pseudomonadati; phylum Pseudomonadota; class Gammaproteobacteria; order Aeromonadales; family Aeromonadaceae; genus Aeromonas; species Aeromonas sp. ASNIH8. The sequence continues at coordinate 4,024 of NZ_PQLN01000170.1, forward strand.
CGTTGTTCATGGTGGAGGAGCCCACCAGTATCCCCTTGGAGCGGAACACCTGGGTCAGGATCTCGTTCTTGTCGTGGCGGGCCACGTTGTAGATCTTCACCGCCACGCCGGGGTCCACCTCGTGGATGCCCTGGGCGATGGCGTCGGCCATCATGCGGGTGTTGTTGGACATGGAGTCGTAGAACAAGGTGATGCGGTCTTCCTGATAGTGGTCGGCCCACTCCAGGTATTTCAGGATGATCTGGGTGGGGTCCTCGCGCCAGACGATGCCGTGGGAGGTGGCCACCATGCTCACCGGCAGGTTGAAGCCGAGCACTTCCTTGATCTTGGCGGTCACCAGGGGGCTGAAGGGGGTAAGGATGTTGGCGTAGTAGCGCTGGCACTGCTCCATCAGCTCGGTCTGGTCCACCTCGTCGTTGAACAGGTGCTCGTCGCAGTAGTGCTGGCCGAAGGCGTCGTTGGAGAAGAGCACCGCATCTTCGGTCATGTAGGTCATCATGCTGTCGGGCCAGTGCAGCATGGGGGTCTCGATGAACACCAGCTGCTTGCCGTTGCCGATGTCCAGGCTGTCACCGGTTTCAGGGCTGACGCATCAGTGTTTATACTTTGAACAACCCCATACATTCGAACAAATATTGTTCATTCAGACAGCAGAGCCTGCGCTTGTTGGCCATGCTTAGATTACGTGATTTGTTTTGCTTCAGCA
>NZ_PQLN01000171.1:0-4662 GCF_002919855.1 Aeromonas sp. ASNIH8
GCAGTTGTCATAAGCTCGGAGCGAAGCATTTACCAAGGCATCTTGCTGAATACTGCTTCCGGTTTAATCATCGTTTTGACCTCAAGAGTATGTTTGTTGAATTGGGGCATGCAGTCGTGGCAAGCCCTCCGATGCCATATCGGCTCTTGAAGCTGGCTGAGGGTCATGGGTAATCAGGTATCGTTATTGAGGTGATCTGCGCCTCAGTAGCCGCTGAAAACCGCATTATCGGTATCGAGAAATGGAAACCAAGCTGCTGGTTGGCAGCGATTGTCAGCTGACAACGAGGTGATCTGCGCCTCAGTAGCCGCTGAAAACCGCATTATCGGTATCGAGAAATGGAAACCAAGCTGCTGGTTGGCACCGATTGTCAGCTGACAATGGGGTGATCTGCGCATCAGTAGCCGCTGGAAACCGCATTATCGGTATCGAGAAATGGAAACTAGGCTACTGGCTGGCAGCGATTGTCAGCTGACAACGGGGTGATCTGCACCTCAGTAGTCGCTGGCGACCCCATTATCGGTATCGTGAAATGAAATCCTGGCTGCTTGCTGGCCGATCTTCGGCTCGGTGCTTTCTGGCAGATGGATTATCGGTAGTATGAGATGGAACTCGTCCTGTTGTCCAGCGATGGCGATTGTCAGCTGACAACGGAGTGATCAGTACATCAATGCCCGCAGGCATTTGCATTATAAGTATCGTGAAATGCTTACAGTACATCAATCTCGGTATCAGCGATTTTTTCAGAATATCTCCCAGGCACAGGGTTGTTGTTTTCAACGGTTTTGTTGTAGTCACAACGAGGGGATTGAGATACCTGCTGGTTTCCTAATCGCCTGTCTGGACGATGCGTTTGTGAGTTGTGACACCGACGATTTCCTAAACAGGCTCTCTCTTCCCTACAGGCCTCATGAGAGGACTGCCTGGTATCATCGCTACTCTGTGAGGGTCGACGGAGCACCGGATGTAGCGTTTGTGGGCAAACTTCTGGCCGAATGCGACGCATCTCCCTAATGCGTCCGATGACAACGAGTATGGTTTCGCCTGGCACTGGCTGGAGCTGACACTGTACCAAACCAGCTCAGGGCGGTTTGCATGCAGTGATAAGGTGAGGTGTTTGGCGTGTTCGAGTTTATTGCAAATCCAGGGCGGGCCATTGGGTAAGAGCAACAGCCATGCTATGGCTATGGCAGCAATGATGCAGGCGAGACCCCAAGGGCTTTTGCGATCAAATAAACTTTTTCAAGGGTTACCCTAGTCTCCCCACGTTCGATTTTTCCCATATGACCACGGTCTATACCAGCAATTAGCGCTAGTTTTTCCTGTTGCATACCTCGTGCAGACCGCAGTTCTCGTACATTTTTACCGAATGCAGTTGCGAGCATCGTCAGCTCAAACTCGTCAGAATCCATGTTATCTCCTCACAAGAGGAGCTATGTTCTACGTTATACGGCGTACTGTACACGGTCATCAGTACACTTGTATAATGACACGGCATATAAGCATCATTTGAGGGTGGATAATGTCCAATCAACAGATCATCCTGAGCCAGGATCAAAAAAGTGGCACAGTGACATTAATTTTTCACAATGCGGATTTCCTAGCCGCAGTAGGAGATTCGCTGAGAGTGGATTCACTCTTACATGTCACTATCAATCAATCCATATATGATGAATTTGTTAAGAGTGTGATGGGTTCGTTTGTTGCTGAGTTTATGGATTTTAAGAAAAATTGGCCGATACCTCAGGAGCTAAGGAAGTGAACAAGTCTCTGATATGAGATGTTTACACTCATATGGAGCTGTATCTTAGAGGGCCATCATTAGTCATGCCTGGTATTCCAGCCAGTCTACAGCCCTTGGGTGAATCACATAGAGCGGCAGTGGCACAAGTTAGAGAGACCATCACGCGCAATCATCAATGCAGAGAAGTGGTCAACCTGCGGACTCGATGCAGTTGATTCGCAGATGTTGCATGAATGGAGTAACAAAAGATGAAAATCATGACCAAAAAAGAGGTCGAGGTAATCAGCGATATTCGCTGTGATGTTTGTGAAGAGAGTTGCCAAACAGAGGGGGCTGTTAGCAATATCGAGTTTGGCACATTGAGTGCCCACTGGGGTTATGGAACTCAGCACGATGGCGAAAGTTACGAGGTTCACCTGTGCGAGAGTTGCTTTTTTCAGGCCATAGCAAATCTGAAAGAGCAGCGGCGAGGTGCACTGATGTTTTCAGAGAAAGGCTATGAACCAGTTGCTGATTTTGGATTGATTAACCGGCACCTTGAACTTATCTGAATAGATTCGATATTGGTCTTTGTGTGCAGAAGAAGCGTGAACAAATCTGGGGGCGTTGAGCCACCCAGCATGCTCATCCCCAAAATATGTACTTTAACGTGGTAAACAACACGATTGCGCCCTCCAAAAAGAGGCTGTGTTTGAGACAAGTTGCGTCAGCCCTGATGTCTGCCAACGGAAGATCACCGCTCTTCGCTCATCGTGGTTTGCCACAGCGGCGGGCGCATTTGTCGCTGGACCTAGTAAAGTAATGCCAACACTGCCTCAGCTTGTTTTGGATTATAACTGGCGTCAATCAGCGTTTTAATCCCCCTATGAGTCTCCATGGGGGCGGGCTTCATTAAGCACCTCTTCAATGTCGGTCAACCCAACATAACATCCTAGCCTAGGCGTTAAGCCAGGATTCCATGCTCGATGCGGCTGATGCGGTCGAGCAGAGCTTGAGCGTGTTCGGGGTATCCTGATGGTTGATCGGACGAACACCTCCTAGGTAACGGGAGACATGACCCTGTGTGAAGCGACATATCAGTACTACAACTTTCAGCACCAGCACAGTGATGGGATACCGCCAGCACAAGCCTGACTGACTGTATTAGCTATGGATTGGTCTTGTGCTCTTAGGACAACCCAAGGAGACGAATCCTACTTTGGGGGCCTGTTTTGTGTTGGACATCGCTCAATCACTCTTAGGTGGCTCTTATTCAAGGGCGCGGATTTTACCGGAATGGCTAACCAAAAACTATACAGCCGACACGTCGGAAGCGAACAATCTCTTTGCCCGGGGAAGCGGGGTGGGGCGGCGTGACATGACCACGGGCAGGGAGGGGACCGTCGCCAGTGCGGGCGGGATCACGATCCCTGTGCGCCGTCACCATTTGGCAGGAGGGGCAAAACGGGTGTCACTATACTCCCAACAGGCCTATCAGAAGGATGTGCGGGATGGAGAGTTCATTTGGTGAGAAAGTGCAGAACGTGCACGCCCCCCTCAGGCAGCGCTTTGACAAGTTGAGCCGGGTAGCGATCGCCATCTACGACCCGCAGACGGACCAGCTCAAGACCTTTGCCCACAGCACGGACGGGGGCTCGCCGCTGTTGCAGTACGAGGTCAGGCTGAGCGAGGTGCCTTCCCTGCGCTACCTGGCCGAGCACCAGCGGCCCAGGGTGCTCGACACCCTGGATTCCCTGCTGGGCTCCCCCTCCGAGCACAGCCGAAAAGTGCTGGCGGCCGGTTACGCGTCGAGCTATACCGAGCCGCTGCTGCTCAACAGTCGCTTGTTCGGCTTTCTGTTTTGCGATGCCAAAGAGCCCGGTTACTTCGATGGCGCTATTTGCGGTGAGCTGGCGGCCTATGCCCAGATCCTGGCGGCCATCATCGCGGTGGAGTTCTTCTCCATCCAGACCCTGAACGGGGCCCTGACCACGGTGCGGGAGTTCAGCCGCTACCGGGACGAGGAGACCGCCAATCACCTGCACCGCATGTCGGCCTATTCGCGGCTCATCGCCCGGGAGGTGGCGGCCCATTACCCCTTGAGTGACGAGGAGGTGGAGTTCATTCACCTTTTTTCCGAGCTGCACGATATCGGCAAGATTGCGGTGCCCGACGCCATCCTGCTCAAGCCGGGCAAGCTCACGGCCGAGGAGTACGGGGTGATGAAGACCCACCCCTTCAAGGGGAGGGAGATGATCGCCCTGATGATCCGCGAGTTCGGCCTCGACGGCATCCATCACACCGACATGCTGAAGAACATCATTGCCTACCACCACGAGCGTTTCGACGGTCAGGGCTACCCGGAAGGACTGGCGGGGGAGGCGATCCCCCTGGAGGCCCGCATCGTTGCGGTGGCAGATGTGTTTGACGCCCTCACCAGCGAGCGCCCCTACAAGCAGGCCTGGCCCCTCGAAACGGCCTTCGAGTACCTCAAGACCCATGCCGGCAGCCAGTTCGACCCTGTCTGCGTCGCGGCGGCGCTGCAAAGCCGGGAGGCGTTTTGTGCCATCCATCGGCAATATCGGGATCCCGTGATCACCTGATTGCGCCTCTCTCTCCTCCCCGGCTTCCCCCGGATTCCCCAGGCCCCGTCATCTGATGGCGGGGCCCTGGGGCCCTCTCGTTTCATCGCCTTTTGGTGCATCCGGCGCCGGGGGTTGTTCTGCGGCATTGCGGCTTTGCGGCGGGGCAGGGCGCCGCAGTGAGCGGGGCGGCCAACGGGAGGATTGTCCGGGGTAAGGTCATAAGAGTGCCTTATAAAGAGAGGCCAGATATTAGCCGTATGACTGACATGAGGCCGCTGGGGGGACAGAAATGCCCGGGTCACGCCATAGTGCGGCACGTCCCGCCGCGGTTGGGGGTCAGGACGGGCGATCTGA
>NZ_PQLN01000172.1:0-4628 GCF_002919855.1 Aeromonas sp. ASNIH8
TGTTTCCAGTCAATGACATCTGGTGACGGCAGTTATTGCATTGCAGCACGCGTGGCCGACTTTTCAGGCGACAGCAGGTCTTGTTGGCGCACTCAGGACAGATGAAACCGTTCGGAAAACGCCAAGCGAGCAGCGCGTTTTCGCACTGCGCTTCAGTGCCATAGTCCTTGAAAAAATCAAACAGGCTGTAGCCTTTCTGGAATTGGACTTTGCTTTTGGCCATGATCTCGCACCTCAGTAACTGTACGTAAGATCAGTATAGCTCGTGGTGACTGCTAATCATGGGTAATCAGGAAATCCTTTGGGGTCCTTGATGATACTGCTGCTGTTGACCTGCCTTGTCGGCACCGCCGCCAGCGGGATCATGACCGAATACGGGCCGCTCTCCGGCACCCATCGCATGGAAGAGATCCACGAGTTCTTTGCCAAGGGGCTGCAGGTGGCCATCTTCGTCCATGTACTGGCCGTCATCGCCCTGGATCGTCTGGTACGGGGTGATCTCGTCAGGGCGATGATCACCGGCAAGAAACGGGTGCCGGCGGACACCCGGGTGGTCGACAGGCCCTGAGCCTCCCTCAGCCCGACAGATGAAAAAAAACCCCGCATCGCGGGGTTTTTCACAGGAGCAGACATCAGCCGACGCTGCAGCTCGTCAGTTTCCAGATACGGTCTACGTAATCCTGGATGGAGCGGTCGGAGTTGAACTTGCCCATGGTGGCAGAGTTGATGATGGCTTTCTTCGCCCACAGGGCCGGATCCCGGTACCAGGCATCGATCAGCTTGTGCGCCTCGGAGTAGGACTCGAAATCCGCCAGTGTCAGGTAAGGGTCTCCCCCTTCCAGCAAGGAGCGCTTGATGGAGGCCAGCTCACCCGGACGACCCGGCGTGAAGTAGTCGGTATCAAACCAGTCCAGCACGGCTTTCAGCTCGGAGTTGTCGTAGTAGAAGTCATACGGGTTGTAGCCGCGCACCTTCAGGGACTTCACCTCGTCCACATTCAGACCGAAGATGGCGCAGTTCTCGGCACCCGCCTCTTCGGCGATCTCGATGTTGGCTCCATCCAGCGTCCCGATGGTGATGGCACCGTTCAGCGCCATCTTCATGTTGCCGGTACCGGATGCTTCGTAACCTGCGGTGGAGATCTGCTCTGAGACATCCGCCGCCGGGATCAGCTTCTCGGCAAGGCTCACGCGGTAGTTCGGCATGAACACCACTTTCAGCTTGCCCTGAATACGGGCGTCGTTGTTGACCCGCTCCGCCAGCTTGTTGATGGCGTAGATGATGTCCTTGGCCAGCTTGTAGCCGGGCGCCGCCTTGGAGCCGAAGATGAACACCCGCGGATGCATGTCATAGTCCGGGTTCGCCAGCAGGCGACGGTAGAGCGCCATGATGTGGATGAGGTTCAGTTGCTGGCGCTTGTACTCGTGCAGACGCTTGATCTGGACGTCGAAGATCGCCTCCGCGCTCACGTCGATGCCGGTTTCCGCCTTGATGACCTTGACCAGCTTCTCCTTGTTGTGGCGCTTGATGGTCATGAACTGCTGCTGGAACGCCTTGTCGTCGGCAAACTTCACCACGCTGCGCAGCTTGTCCAGTTGCAGCGGCCACTCCTTGCCCACCACCTCGTTGTAGAGTTCGGCCAGTTCCGGGTTGCAGGCCAGCAGCCAGCGACGGGGAGTCACACCATTGGTGACGTTGCACATCTTCTCGGGCCACAGCTCGGCATACTCGGGGAAGAGATCTTCCTTCACCAGCTTGGAGTGGATCTCGGCCACGCCGTTCACCTTGGAGGAGCCGATGACGCACAGGTTGCCCATACGCACCTTGCGCACGTCACCCTCTTCGATGATGGAGAGCTTGGCCTTGATGGCATCGTTGCCCGGCCACTTGGGCTCCACCAGCTCGTTCAGGAAGCGGGCGTTGATTTCATAAATGATCTCGAGGTGACGGGGCAGTACCTTCTCGAACAGGCTGACGGACCACTTCTCCAGCGCTTCCGGCAGCAGGGTGTGGTTGGTGTAGGAGAAGACCTGATAGCAGATGCCCCAGGCGGTATCCCAGTTCAGCCCCTCTTCGTCCACCAGCACGCGCATCAGCTCGGGGATGGCCACGGTGGGGTGGGTATCGTTGAGCTGGATGGCGATTTGCGCGGCAAAGTTGCTGAAGTCACTGCCATGCACCCGCTTGTAGCGACGCATGATGTCCTTGATGGAGCAGGCGCAGAAGAAGTACTGCTGGATCAGGCGCAGCTCCTTGCCGGCGTCGGTCTCATCGTTCGGGTAGAGCACCTTGGAGATGGTCTCGGCCTGGGCCTTCTCGGCCTGGGAGTCGATATAACCACCGGCGTTGAACACGTCCCAGTCGAAGAACTCGGAGGCGCGGGATTCCCACAGACGCAGGATGTTGACGGTGTGACCACCGAAGCCGACCACCGGAATGTCCCAGGGCACCCCTTTGATCTTGCGACCGGCGTGCCACACCTTCTTCAGGCCACCCTTGTCACCAAAGACGGTCTCCACGTAGCCGTAGAGCGGGATCTCCTGCACCGATTCCGGGCGGCAGATCTCCCAGGGGTTGCCATATTCGCGCCAGGAGTCCGGACGCTCGATCTGACGGCCATCCTGAATTTCCTGACGGAACAGGCCGTGCTCGTAGTGGATGCCATAGCCCACCGCCGGGTAGTTCAGAGTGGCCAGGGAATCGATGAAGCAGGCAGCCAGACGACCCAGGCCGCCGTTGCCAAGGGCCATGTCAGGCTCTTGTTCACACAGATCGGTCAGTTCCAGACCAAGTTCACCCAGCGCCTCTTCACAGACTTTGTAGAGGGAGAGGTTGTGCAGGTTGTTGGAGGTCAAACGCCCCATCAAAAATTCAGCAGAGAGATAGTGAATCGCACGAGTATCTTTCTTGAAGTGAGCCTGCTGAGTACGGGTCAGGCGCTCGTACACCTGTTCATTGACGGCGGCAGCGGTCGCTTTCCACCAGGCATCCGGAGAGGCTTTCTGTTCGCTTGTACCCAAGGTAGAACGCAGGTGACGCACGATACTCGCCTTGAGCTGATCTTTATCCAGTTGGAGATCCTGGTCTGTCTTCTTCTTGGTAGCCATAAACCATTTTCCTTCGTTACAAATAAAAAATGTCATCCCATCGGGTGGACCGGCGCTGTTGTTATCTCAGAATATGCTCCGGCGGGGGCATACTAGCTAAAGCCAAGGGTTTAAAAGTTAACGTGAGTCACACTTTAACGCATAAAAATGACAGTTTCACCATGAAAACCCTTTCCTTGAGCCAGCCTGAATGAAATATAAATTTCGTTTTAAATCATAGTGATATAAGAAAACAAAAAAGATAGTTTCATGAATAGGTTTTCAATGATTGCCTGTGACTGAAAATACGTGAAAATAACCGCCGACTAGGGAGAAATTGAAAGCGCTTTCAATTCACACCCCCTCGTCAGGTAATAAAAAGGATGCCCCAATCGGAGCACCCTTTGATTTCAATTAACCATGTGCCTTGAACTGATTGCTCATAGGGTCGTAGTGATACCCGATCTGTTGCAGACGGGTAGCCAGCTGATCTTCTGTCATGTCGTAGTAAGCCAGCAGCTCTTCCAGACCATCACACTCCAGCCGCAGCTTCTCGTTGATGATCCCGAGCAGAATGTTCGCATCCAGTCGTTGCAAGGTACTAACGTCCATCTCGCTCCCTCCTCTCCCTATACAGGACTGTATAACCATGAGCGCCGACCCGAAGTTTGTCTACAGGTTAAAAAACACCCTGTATAAGGAAGATATAAATATCCTTTTTAATCATGTAGTTAAAGTCATCTCCTGTTAATCGGCTCACACTTTTAGCCACAAATGACTTGTCACTCCTTGCGAACAGAACTACTGTATGCGCATACAGCATGGTTATTCATACAGGAACGACATATGAGCCAGCCCCTGAATCTTTGCCCCCCCTCCTCCTCTGCCGGTCTGATCACCACCTGGCCCACTCGTCATCAGAGCAAGATGGGACAAGAGCAGCGGCGCGGCCCTCTCCATCAGGAAGCGCCGCTGCTGGATGCCCTGGGGCAACTGAGTCAGTCTGACAGTGGCTGGATCCTGCTCGTCGCCCCGCCCGGTCTGCCCGCCGCCGCGCAATTGCAGGCCAGAGGGATCAATCCTGCCAGGGTGCTTGTCGTGCACGCCCCCAAGATCAAGAATTGGCAGCGCCTGCTGGAGCAGAGCCTGATCAATGGTCACTGCGCCGCCGTGCTGACCTGGCTGCCCGAACAGGTCGCCCTGGACCGGAGCACATTGAGCACCCTGGGCCAGCGTGCCGGTGTCCTGACCCGCTTCTTCGAGCCCGCAACCCCTCTGGGTGGGGCACTGAGCTACGGCGGCCAGGATATCTACCTGAACCACTGATCGCCCCTTCGGCGTGACAGCCAATGCGCCGGCATTGCCCACCGGGTTATCCAGGCTTCCGACCCGGGATGCCATGGCGACAAAGACAAAGCAGCACAGCAGCACAGCAGCACAGCAGCACAGCAGCACAGCAGCACAGCAGCACAGCAGCACAGCAGCACAGCAGCACAGCAGCACAGCAGCACAGCAGCACAGCAGCACAGCAGCACAGCAGCA
>NZ_PQLN01000173.1:0-4518 GCF_002919855.1 Aeromonas sp. ASNIH8
ACGCAAGGCGAGCGTAAGACGGAAGCAAAAAATCGCAGGAATGAGCAGTGAATATCTGGAAACGGTACTCAATGCGGGTCTCAAAAAACTGGGTGAAATTTAACAAAATGTTCACGCTCTCACCCTGCCAAGGAACGTTGGTGTTTATGGCTGCTAGATGCTTCTGAGGATGAGTTGCTGGCAATGCCAGCTGTCATGAAAAGAATCTCGGCTATTCGACAACTTCGCCTCAAAGCTGGTCATCCTGCGGCTTTAAAAATGGCCGAAAAACCACATGTTTTTATGCAGGTCAGTCAACCAACTTCCGGTGATTACATTCTGGTGCCTCGAGTTTCATCTGAACGTCGACCCTATATACCAATGGGTTTTTTAAATGCAGATGTTATTTCCTCTGATCGAAATTTCATTCTTCCAAATGGTACTCTGTATCAGTTTGGCATTCTCTCCTCAATGATCCATAACGATTGGATGCGACTAGTTGCGATGCGGATGAAAAGTGATTACAGCTATGGTAACAAGGTCGTTTACAACACCTTTCCTTGGCCCACCGTTACGGCAAATCAGCGTAAAGAAATTGAGCGATTGGCAGAGGAAGTCGAGCTGGTCCGGGAGGATTACCCCGGCAAGACGCTGGCCGAACTCTATGACCCCGACATAATGCCTGCTGGCCTGCTTGAAGCACACCAGGCTCTGGATCGAGCGGTCGATAGGCTGTATCGGGACCGCCCATTCAAGGATGCGGCAGAGCGGGTAAGTCATCTGCTCGGACTCTATGAAAAGCTCACCGCTGCTACCCTCTAGCCAATTTTGACAAGGATTCAAGCATGGAAAACATCTTGCAAGTGACCTATGCCCAGAACGGGCAGAGCTCGGCGCTTAACAACATGGGAATGCGGGAGATGCAGGCCCGCACCTTCGCTCAACGCAACAGCCCCTACCTGCTTATCAAAGCGCCACCCGCCTGCGGCAAATCCCGTGCACTGATGTTTTTGGGGTTGGACAAGCTGCTCAATCAGGGCCTGCGCAAAGTCATCGTCGCGGTGCCTGAGATGTCTATCGGCGCGTCGTTTAAAGACACTGCGTTGACCGAATACGGATTTTTTGCGAACTGGCAGGTTAAACCTGAAAACAATCTCTGCATTCATGGCGGTGAAAAGAGCAAGGTGGCCGCGTTTAAGCGCTTTATGGAGAGTTATGACCAGATCCTTGTCTGCACCCACGCCACCCTGCGCTTCGCTTTTGACGAAGTTGATATAGCCTCGTTTAACGATTGCCTGATTGCCATCGACGAGTTCCACCATGTTTCCGCCAGTGAAGATAGCCGCCTCGGCGCGCTACTCGACGGTTTAATCCAGCAGTCCAATGCGCATATTGTGGCCATGACGGGGTCTTACTTCCGTGGCGACACCGTGCCCATCCTGACACCAGAGGATGAAGCCCAGTTTACCAAGGTCACCTACACCTATTACGAGCAACTGAACGGCTATCAGCACCTGAAATCTCTCGGGATTGGTTACCACTTCTACCAGGGTCAATATATCGGTGCTCTGCCTTCGGTGTTGGACGCTTCACTGAAAACCATTATTTACATCCCGAACGTGAATTCTGGTGAGTCCACCAAGGACAAATATACCGAGGTCGATGCGATCTTGGATGTGCTGGGCGATGTGCAGTCAAAAGATCCCGACACCGGTATCTACTGCGTGAAACGGAAAGAGGACGGCAAGCTGCTCAAAGTAGCCAATCTGGTGGATGACGATAATGACCGCCCCAAGGTGCAGGCTTATTTGCGCACCATTCAATCGGCTGATGATATGGACATCATCATTGCCCTTGGCATGGCAAAAGAAGGCTTTGACTGGCCCTATTGCGAGCATGTGCTGACCATTGGCTATCGCAGTTCGCTGACCGAAGTCGTGCAGATCATCGGTCGTGCGACCCGTGATTGTCCTGGTAAGACCCACGCCCAGTTCACGAACCTGATTGCCCAGCCCGATGCCCAGGATGACGATGTGAAAGTGTCAGTCAACAACATGCTCAAGGCGATCACGACATCCCTGCTGATGGAGCAGATCCTAGCCCCCAGTATTCAGTTTAAGCCTCGCTCGCAGTGGACTGGGGAGGCGTTGCCACCCAATACCGTGCTCGTTGGTGATGCGACCGTGCCGGTCTCGCAAACAGTGTTAGATATTCTCAATGGTGGCAAAGAGGAGATCCTGGCTGCACTGATGGCCAAGGAGAAGGTGGTCAAAGAGGCAATTACTGAAACAGCTCCGCCCGAGGTATTTACTCAGTTAGAACTGCCCTCGGTCATTCAGGAGCTCTACCCCGATCTATTGCCCCATGAGATAGAGCAAGTTCGTTCCGGCCTGCTACAAAGCATGTATATCAATCAACAGGGAGGGCTGATCAATGAAAGTGACTTGCCTCCCGATGCCGAGATTGTAGGAAGCCCGAACCCCACCTCTATCGGAGGGGCAAGCCCCGATGCCGCCAATGATCAAGCGACCGCCAGTAAGCAGTTCTTAAAAATCGGCGAGAAGTTTATCAACATCGACAACCTGAGCATCGACCTGATCGAATCGGTTAACCCGTTCCACGGGGCCTATGAAATCCTCTCCAAATCCGTGACGGCCACCATGCTCAAGACCATTCAGGAAGCGGTCAGCGCCAGCAAGTCACAACTCTCCGAGGAGGAGGCCGTCATGCTATGGCCGAGGATCAAGGCGTTTACTCAGCAAAAACAGCGTGCGCCTTCGTTGCATGCGCCTGATCCCATCGAGGTACGACTGGCAGAAGCGCTCGCCTACATCAAACACAAGAAACAACAATCTGCGGCTAAACAGGAGGACTAAGTAATGATCCTGTTGCGATCGCATCAGCTCAAACCCAAAGCGTCTCTTGAAGATATCTTTGCCGAAGACGATGTATTGGGTCTGCTCAATGTAGAGCCCCTAAAACCGAAAAGTGCGCCAGTTGACCTTGTGAGCAACCAGTTTGGGGATATCGTGGCGTTTTTTGAACAACACGGTAGAGCCCCCCAAAACTCGACCTGTGCCGATATGCCCGAGAAGCGTCTTGCAAGGCGCTTGCAGGCGATACGCACGGATCCAAAGCAATGCAGTGCCCTTTCAGGTCAGGATATCCATGGTCTGCTGGTAGGCATAGAAGTAGTGGGGATGGTTGCCGAGGAGCATGAGCAATATCCTGCCAGGGGAGTAGCTCTTGAGACTGTTAATGCACCCACCGTTGATACGTCGGAGCTGGTGACCTCGCTGGACGATATTTTTGCCGATGATGACCTCGGGTTATTGGATTTTGATGCTCCCGATATATTCAGCATGCAGCATGTGCCTAGGGAAAAAAAGGCGTTACCTGACGAGATAGCCCAGCGCCAGCCCTGTCCAGATTTCGCTCGTTTTGCGCCGCTGTTTGAGACCGTGAAAACGGGCCTGCAAGGCCAAGAGTTCTCCCTCGTGCGCTATCGAAACGAGCATGGTTTTCAGGTTGGGGATTTCTTCATCCTGAATGGGGTGATGGGTTATGTGCATAGTGCTGGGGAACGATTGGAACAGTACGAGAGGTATAACGCACGACTTCACCTGGTTTTTGATAATGGCACTGAGCTGCATATGCTCTACCAGTCACTAACCCAGGGGCTTATTCGTGACAAGGAGGGCCGTAAGGTCATGCTAGGTGACAAACTCCTCTTGCCAAATTACGCGCCCATTCCAAGCGGCTTTGTCTATGTGCTCGCGACAAAGAGCACGGACCCTATATTGATGCCCTTCATGCAAAATCTCTACAAGATAGGTTTCACCGAGGGTACCGTCGAAGACCGGATAAAGCACGCCGAGAAAGACAAGACGTTCCTGCAAGCCCCGGTTAGGATCATCACGGCATTCCAGTGTTTCAACATGAACACCCACAAATTGGAGACCTTGGTGCACGGTTTTCTCGCCAAGCAGCGCCTCGATATCACCTTGAAGGGGGTTGATGGCACCAGCTATGCCCCGAGAGAGTGGTTCCATACTCCATTGACAACCATCCTTGAAGTTATTCACCACATTTTGGATGGAACAATCTCGCAGTACCGCATGGACAATACTACCGGTAAGGTTGTTGCAAAAAAAACGACCAATAATGCGTAATAATGCCAGGCAGCATTGGCACGGACCTGCTCATCGGCAGCCAAAGGGCCCGACTGCTCTGCCGCTTGCTGCATCCAGTGCATGGCATTGGGGTAATCAGGTTGGCTGGCCAGACGTTTGGCCAACTCATATTGAGCCTTACCATTGCCTTGAGTCGCGGCATTGGATAACTCGGCATCAGTGAGTGAAGTTGTGGAAGAGCAGGCCGGTCGCCAGCTGTAGGAGAGGAATAACGTTTCACATGTACAGGATCTTTAGCTACAACCAATTGAAATAGATAGAAAAAAGGCTTCGTTTGTGATCTGATTTAATCGCAAAAAAAAACCGACACGCCCGAAGCCATGACTATTATCAATGCAACCCAGTA
>NZ_PQLN01000174.1:0-4486 GCF_002919855.1 Aeromonas sp. ASNIH8
TGTTTCCAGTCAATGACATCTGGTGACGGCAGTTATTGCATTGCAGCACGCGTGGCCGACTTTTCAGGCGACAGCAGGTCTTGTTGGCGCACTCAGGACAGATGAAACCGTTCGGAAAACGCCAAGCAAGCAGCGCGTTTTCGCACTGCGCTTCAGTGCCATAGTCCTTGAAAAAATCAAACAGGCTGTAGCCTTTCTGGAATTGGACTTTGCTTTTGGCCATGATCTCGCACCTCAGTAACTGTACGTAAGATCAGTATAGCTCGTGGTGACTGCTAATCATGGGTAATCAGGTAACGATAAGCGGTATCTGACTTGATTGTCAGACACCGTTGTTATGTCGGCATATTGTCACTTATGTACGCAAACACGGGCCTTACCTGCGTTCTTGGCTTCGTACATCGCAGAGTCAGCTTGGCTAATCAGTTGATCGGCATTGATTATATCGTCAGCATGATGGATTGCTATGCCGATACTGGCACTGATAACAGCTGTTGTTGAATCGAGTTGTATCGGCTGTTGGATGGCCTCCAATATCTTCTGCGCCAGCATATTGACATCGGGAGTCCCGTGCTTAGTGTTCTCCAACACGATCGTAAATTCGTCACCGCCTAAACGTACTGCTGTATCCGTTTGTCTAATGTTTTCCTGTAAGCGAGTTCCTATGACACGTAATACGGAATCGCCGGCATCATGACCGTGTGTATCGTTGATTTGCTTGAAGCCATCAAGGTCGATATAAAGTAACGCTAAAGATGTCTGAGTCCGCTTGGCGCGGGCTATTGCTGCTGGCAACAAGTTGAACATACCACGCCGGTTATACAATCCAGTTAGCGCGTCGTGAGTGGCTTCGAATTCGTGGATTGCCTCGGCCTTTTTTCGCTCGGTGATATCATGCAGGAACGCACTAAAAATTGTTTTCCCATCAATAAATAAAGGGCTAATTCGGACCTCAACAGGTAAGGTCATGCCATCGCGGCGTACCGCTGTCAGCTCGTTATGTTGATTGAGGACATGGTGCTTACCGGTAGCCAGATAGCATGCCAACCCTGCACGATGAGCCTCACGCATTGAGGCCGGGATGATCGTTTCATCCAGTGGGCGGCCAATCACCTCTTCGCGGCTCCAACCGAAGGTATGCTCTGCTTGTTGATTCCAGTCGCGGATCACACCGTGGTGATCAATGCATACGTAAGCATCGTTCGCGTTTTGGAGCACCATTTGCAATTCAGCTTCGCGTCTACGTAATTCCTGCTCAAACCGAAGCTGCTGAGCAATAGAGGCGGACAGCATTTCATTAGCTAATTTTAGGTCTCTGGTTCTTGTTTCTACTCGGCTATCCAAGTCCTTACGTAACTCAGCCAAGGACGCCTCTGCTTCCTTTTGCTCCTGTACATTTTTGATAATTGAAATGAAATACTCTAACTCACCGTTGTTACTCAATTTTTTGGTGACTATCAGCTGTATCCAAACAGAACGTCCTGATTTAGTGATGTAACGTTTTTCCAGCTGATAGTGGTCGATATCATTATTAATTAATTGCTGTAACAGGGATAAGTCAGTATCTAAATCGTCTGGGTGGGTTATATCCTGAAATGTGAGCTTGAGAAGCTCATCTTGGCTGTAACCGACAATTTGGCATAACGCATCGTTGACGCGCAGCCATCCGCCGTCTGGCGCAACCATCGCAATACCTATGCCTGCACGTTCAAAGATAGTCCTAAAACGCGCTTCGATATCCTCCATGGCTTGTATGGCTTGCTCGGAACGCGCATGACTCAAAAGCACTTCACGCATTTGCATTTCTTTGCTAACGAGTGCGGCAAGGTCAACCAGAATGCTTATCTCATCAGGACTCAATTGTCGAGGTTTGGAGTCTATAGCACATAATGTGCCTATTGCGAGCCCACCGATACTACGTAAAGGCACACCGGCATAGAAGCGAATATTCGGATTTCCCGTTACGAGAGCATTACTCATGAAGCGGGAGTCTTGCTTTGTGTCTGTCACGATCAGCGGTGTTGTTTGCGCTATAGCATGAGCACAAAAAGCAACTTCTCGTGGGGTTTCATTTTCATCAATACCTATCCGCGACTTGAACCACTGTCGGTCAGTGTCGACCAGTGAAACCAATGCAATCGGGACATCTAAAATGAGTGCAACTAATCGAGTCATGCGATCAAAAGCCTCTTCTGACGGAGTATCGAGAATGTTGAGGGCGTGTAGTAGATTGAGTCTGTCTTCTTCATCTGGTGGAATTGGATAAGTTGCCATGTTCGGTAGCTCCTGATGCCTGCCGAAAAATATAACCATAATAAATATCAGTGGTGAGGTTAACGAGCAAATTTCTTCTAAGAATTAGTATGATATGTCTCACTTGTTGAGTTTTTTGGAAGGGTTGGGGCAGCATCAAGATGTTGAGTGATCATCCTTCGAGTGGAGGGAGGCTGTACTCGGTGGTCGTATCCAGGCTTCCCATCACACAGGGGATGGATTATCCAAACAGGCCGCGACACGGCGTGACGAATTGGCTGGCAGGCAGTTTTTCGCAAAACCCATCATCGGCTATGGGTTTTGTCATCAGGTGAGGGGTTTTGTTATCAACCGGCGAGAAGCGGTTGAGAAGGCTCATAAGCCCCGACAGATTTTGTGTAGCGGTTTGTCGGGACGGTCGCTGAAAACGGATCATTGGGCTGCTAAACAGCGATATCGGTATCTCACCACTGGATGAGATACCGACATACCTAGCTAGCCTGAACCCACTCGCCCTCTTCGGGCTGTGGCAGCGGCTTGGATGGTACAGAGCTGGTCAGGGCATCATGGATGCAATTGGCTATTTTCTGGCTGGTCTGCTGCATCCGAGTGTTATGCAGGTGAGCATAACGCAGTGATGTCTGACTGCTCCGGTGCCCAAGCTGGGATTGCACGTCAAACAGGGTGCCGCCGTTGGAGACAATCAACGCCGCTACCGAATGACGACAGGTGTGCAGGCAAACCCCCTCCTTATCTATACCGGCTCGCGCCAGCATCCGCTGAAACCCCTTGGTGGGATTTTGCAATGGCTGCCCTTGCCGCTTGCCGGGAAACAGGTAGGGATTTCCCTGTGTCACCGGTAAGTAGTTCAACAGCTCCACCGCCATATGGTTCAGGTGCAACACACGGCTATGGCCGTTCTTGGTGTGGGGAATATATAGGGTCTTGTCCTCCTTGTTGTAGTGCTGCCATTTGGCCCTTGCCAGCTCGGCCCGGCGCAAGCCGGTGAGCAGCAACATCTTGACATACTGACCGGTATAGAAACTCTCATGCTGATCAGCAGCCCGGAACAGGCGGCGGATTTCATCTGGAGTGAAGTAGCGTTCGCGCCGATTGTTCTCTCGCAGCAATGACACCAAGGCGGCGGGATTGTCCTTGATCAGTCCGGCACGGGCTGCCCAGGTCATGATGGCCTTGAGCAATGCTAATACTCGATTGCAGGTGGCCGGTTTCCATTTCTCGATACCGATAATGCGGTTTCCAGCGGCTACTGATGACGCTAATGCCTGATGGTTCTGATGAGCTGATCGCCCCGTTGTCAGCTGACAATCGAGTTCGCTGGAGCCAGATTTCCATTTCACGCTACCGATAACGCTAATGCCTGATGGTTCTGATGAGCTGATCACCCCGCTGTCAGCTGACAATCGAGCTCGCTGGAGCCAGATTTCCATTTCACGATACCTATAATGCGGCTGACAGAGAGTGCCGAGCAGATTATCGGGCAGCGGCCAGGACTTCATTTCACATTACCGATAACGCCAATGCCTGATGGTTCTGATGAGCTGCTCACCCCGTTGTCAGCTGACAATCGAGTTCGCTGGAGCCAGATTTCCATTTCACGCTACCGATAACGCTAATGCCTGATGGTTCTGATGAGCTGATCACCCCGTTGTCAGCTGACAATCGTTGCCAGCCAGCAGCCAGGATTTCATTTCACGCTACCGATAACGCTAAGGAAGGTGCTAAGGAAGGTGCGAATAAGCGGGGAAATTCTTCTCGGCTGACTCAGTCATTTCATTTCTTCATGTTTGAGCCGATTTTTTCTCCCGTAAATGCCTTGAATCAGCCTATTTAGACCGTTTCTTCGCCATTTAAGGCGTTATCCCCAGTTTTTAGTGAGATCTCTCCCACTGACGTATCATTTGGTCCGCCCGAAACAGGTTGGCCAGCGTGAATAACATCGCCAGTTGGTTATCGTTTTTCAGCAACCCCTTGTATCTGGCTTTCACGAAGCCGAACTGTCGCTTGATGATGCGAAATGGGTGCTCCACCTTGGCCCGGATGCTGGCTTTCATGTATTCGATGTTGATGGCCGTTTTGTTCTTGCGTGGATGCTGTTTCAAGGTTCTTACCTTGCCGGGGCGCTCGGCGATCAGCCAGTCCACATCCACCTCGGCCAGCTCCTCGCGCTGTGGCGCCCCTTGGTAGCCGGCATCGGCTGAGACAAATTGCT
>NZ_PQLN01000175.1:0-4386 GCF_002919855.1 Aeromonas sp. ASNIH8
GCAGGGAGGTGGCGAGCAGCCCCATCCCCTGCCAGAGCCCGAGATCCTTTTTCAACCCAGACATATCCTGTTGTCCCGTCTAGAAAAACATCCCGCCATGTTAGGCCGCCACCACCGCTTTGTTAAGTATTTGTGCCCATAAAAAAACCGCCCCGGGGGGCGGCTTTCTCACAGGGATGAACGCTGTCATCAGGCAATCAGCTTGTAGATGATGCCGGACATGGCGATGAGGCCGATGAGGGTGACGAAGCCGTTGCTGAGGTTGCCGGCATATTTGCGCATGGCCGGTACCTTGGCGATGGCGTACATCGGCATCAGGAAGAGCAGCATGGCGATGATGGGGCCGCCCAGATCTTCAATCATGCCGAGGATGCTCGGGTTGATGGTGGCCACGGCCCAGGTGGTCAGGATCATGAAGACCGCGGTCACCTTGTTCAGCTGCTTGACGTCGACGTTCTTGCCCTTCTCGCGCAGGGACTTGGCCATCAGGCCGTTCATGCCCTCTTGCGCACCCAGGTAGTGACCCAGGAAGGACTTGCTGATGGCAACCATGGCGATGAGCGGTGCCACGGTGGCGATCACCGGGTTGTCGAAGTGGTTGGCCAGGTAGGAGAGGATGGAGATGTTCTGCTCCTTGGCCGCCGCCAGGTCAGCCGGGGAGAGGCTCAGCACGCAGCTGAACACGAAGAACATCACCGTCATCACCATCATGACGTGGGCGCCCAGCAGGATGTTGCTGCACTTCTTCTCGGCGTTGGCGCCGTAGCGGCCTTTGTTGTCCACCGCGAAGGAGGAGATGATCGGGGAGTGGTTGAAGGAGAACACCATCACCGGGATGGCCAGCCACAGGGTCTTGATGAAGTCGCCGTTGAAGGCCTCACCCAGCGCAGGGGCTTCGGTGATGATGGCACCGTTCCAGTGCGGGATCAGGTAGACCGCCAGGCCCATCAGGGTGACCACGAACGGGAAGACCAGCACGCTCATCGCCTTGACGATGACCTGGCCGCCCAGGCGAACGATCGCCATCAGACCCAGGATCAGCACCAGGGAGAGGATGGCACGGGGAGGTGCCGTCATGCCCAGCTGGTGCACCATCAGGCTCTCGACGGTGTTGGTGATGGCCACGGAGTACATCAGCAGGATGGGGTAGATGGCGAAGAAGTAGAGCAGGGTGATGAACTTGCCTGCGGTCTTGCCGAAGTGCTCTTCCACCACCTCGGTGATGTCGCCGTCACGGGTGGAGCCGGACAGCACGAAGCGGGTCAGGCCACGGTGGGCGAAGAAGGTCAGCGGCAGGGCCAGGATCAGCATGGCGACCAGCGGCCACAGGCCACCGACACCGGCATTGATCGGCAGGAAGAGGACACCGGCGCCGATGGCGGTACCGTACAGACCCAGCATCCAGACCACGTCGGCCTTGTTGATGCCACGGGAGGAGGCTTTGCTCAAGCTGCCTTCAACTGCAATGTTCATGTCAGACATAGGGGTGTTCCTGTCATCAAGGAAAGTGGGATCTTAACTTGTCAGTGGGCCTGGGCCCGGTTCCTTTCCCTGGAACTCCAGCTATTCGTCCTGTTTGTTCCCCCGCCCCGGCCATCCGGCCGCCACTCCCTGTGGCAACCTGATTGCAACAAACACGGGCGGGGAGTCGTAATACAGAGGGGATCGTGCTCGCTCGTTAACAACGGGATAACGCTCACCTCATCCGATGAGATGACTCTAGTTAAAAGGCCCTATTAATCACAGCGTTTTTTTGAATTAATCAACCAAAGTTTGATTGGAATCGCCTTTCCGTCGCTTCAGATCACACTTGAATCGCCATATTGCGATTTTTTTTTAACATATAAACTTTTTAGTGTGATCCACCTCACCCTTGAAACGCGCAACAATTTTGTCACAATCCCCTCGTTGCCCCCCGATTGTCTCCCGTCGCCCCATGGCGTACCCTTTGTGTCCGCCCCTTTTCTGCGTACCGACCATGACCCTCTCCCGCACCGATCTCGCCGAGCTGGCGGTATTTGCCGCCGTCGCCCGTCACCGCAGTTTCAGCAAGGCCGCCCTCGAGCTCGGGGTGTCCGCCTCGGCCCTGAGTCATGCCCTCAAAGGGCTGGAGAGTCGCCTGGCCGTCAGGCTGCTCAATCGCAGCACCCGGGCCGTGGTGCCGACCGAAGCGGGCGAACGGCTGCTGGCCCAGGTACTGCCGACCCTGGGGCAACTGGAGGCGGCGCTGGCGGAGCTGACGCGCCACGCGGGCGAACCCGTGGGCAGGCTCAGGCTCTGTGCCCCCCGAGCCGCCATCCAGGAAGTGCTGGCCCCGGTGCTCATCGACTATCTGGTGCGCTACCCGCGCATGCAGGTGGAGGTGGAGGAGCTGGAGCTGATGCCCCGCCTCATCGAGGATGGCTACGACGCCGCCCTCTTCTACGGCGACCTGCTGCCCCAGGAGATGATCTCGGTTCCCCTGGGCCCGCAGCAGCGCTATCTGGTGGTGGGCTCCCCCGACTATCTGGCACGGCGTGGCACCCCTCGCCACCCCTCGGATCTCCGCCAGCACGACTGCATCGGTTATCGGCTCACGCCCCATCACCACTATCGCTGGGCCTTTGCCGCCGAGGGGGAACTGCTGGAGATCGAAGTGACGGGCCCGCTCACCACCAGCACGCCTGCGCTCTACCTGGGGGCGGCCGAGGCGGGGCTCGGGCTCGCCTACTGCCATGAAGGGGAGGTGTTCGACGCCCTGGCATCGGGGCGGCTGGTGAGCGTGCTGGATGACTGGAGCCCCAGCTTTGCCGGGTTCAACCTCTTCTATCCGGGCCGGCACCAGCTGGGGCAAGGGCTGCGAGCCCTGATCGACATGCTGAAGGAGTATCACAGGATCCGTTAATTGATGAGCCGAATTCAGTAATCCATCAAATGAAAGCCTGATTATCAATTAATCCATAAGAAAATAGACTGTCTGCTCGATTCCGGCCCTTTTCCCGAGTACAGATATGTCCGCCTACTTCCGCCTGCGTCAACGGGCCATGGCCCGCCGTTTCTGGGGCTATGCCCTCCCCTCCGTCATGGCCATGCTGGTCTCCGGCGCCTACTACCTGGTGGACGGCATCTTCGTCGGCCACTACGTGGGGGCCGCCGGCCTTGCCGGCATCAACCTGGTCTATCCGGTCATCATGGTGCTCATCGGCCTCGCCGCCATGATCGCCATGGGGGCCGCCACCGCCATCTCCTTCCAGCAGGGCGCCAGGAACCTCGCTCTGGCCCGCCAGGCTCTGGTCAGCGCCCTCTGGCTGCTGCTGATCCTGGGCACGGTAGCGCCGCTGCTGCTGCACCACTGGCACACCGATATCCTGCAGGCCCTGGGAATGGCCCCCGGCACCGACACCTGGCAGCAGGCCAGCGACTACCTCACCTGGATTGGCGGTGGCACCCTGCTGCTCGCCAGCAACCTGGCGGTGCCCTACCTGCTTCGCAACGACGGCCGCCCTCGCCTCGCCATGGTACTGGTGAGCGGCGGCGCCCTCCTCAACATCCTGCTCAACTACATCATGGTGGGCCGGCTCGGGCTCGGCCTCACCGGCACGGCCCAGGCCACCCTCCTCTCGGAGGCCATGGTCAGCCTGCTCGGCCTGGGGTACTTCTTCACCCGCCACGCCCGGTTGCGGCTGACCTGGCGCCAGCTGGTGCCCCGCTTCCCGGCCATGCCCGGCCTGCTCTTCACCGGGCTGCCGAGCCTCATCGCCCAGTTCAACCTGGGGCTGCTGTTGCTGCTGCACAACAGCCAGCTGATGGTGCACGGTACGGTCAAGGATCTGGCGGGCTTCACCGTGGCGGGATACACGGAGGCAGTCTTCATCGTCATCCTGCAGGGACTGGCGTTTGGCATCCAGCCCCTGGTGAGCCAGGCAGCCGGGGCCGGGCGCCATCGCGACCTCCAGTTCCTGATGGCGATGGGGCTCAAGATCACCCTGGTCTATGGCCTGGGGGTCTGGCTGATTGTCCAGCTGCTGCCGCAGCCGGTCGCCATGCTCTACACCGGGGATCAGGACGCAGAGCTGCTCGCCGCCGCCATCAGCAGCCTGACCCTCAACCTCGCTGCCCTGCCCCTGGAGGGGATCGTCATGTTCGGCATCGTGCTGTTGCAGGCCATGGCCCGCACCCGCCAGGCCCTCGTCATCTCCGTGGCCAAGACGGTGCTGCTGCTGCCCCTCATCTTCCTGCTGCCCCTCTGGTGGGGACGCGACGGGGTCTTGATGGCCCAGCCCGCCACCGTGCTGCTGCTGACGCCCCCCCTGTGCTGGCTGCTGTGGCGGGAGTGGCGGGCCCTGAGCCCTGCCGGAGGGCGTGCTTCCGCCCCCATGCACCGGGCGTTGACCGCCCCCTGAGACC
>NZ_PQLN01000176.1:0-4037 GCF_002919855.1 Aeromonas sp. ASNIH8
CTAAGTTTCGACCCGTCACTGGTAAATTCTGGCGCATAAGAACCTCAAGGGTTGGCTGTTTTATTTTATTGTTTTCGGCATTAAGCCCAATTTCTTGAGCGTTACGATAAAGCTAGCATGGAAACGATAGGTGCAAGCAAGTTAAGGGTTGCATCGCGCATGTCAATCTAGGCTATACCCTAACTTGATGTCAGGCAGGGCCGCGCCGCTTCGTCAGAATAGAGTCTGCTTTCCCATTTTTTGACACATGCCCGCGAAGGTTATAGATTTCAGCCTGACAGAAATGGGCTTTGAGGCACAACGGAACAGAAAGTGCACTTAAGCCGCCTTCAACCAAGGAGACATCGTGCAGGGGCACCGCATCGGCTACGTCCGGGTCAGCAGCTTTGACCAGAACCCGGAACGCCAGCTGGAACAAACCCAGGTGAGCAAGGTGTTCACCGACAAGGCATCGGGCAAGGACACCCAGCGCCCCCAGCTCGAAGCGCTGCTGAGCTTCGTCCGCGAAGGCGATACAGTGGTGGTGCACAGCATGGATCGGCTGGCCCGCAACCTCGATGACCTGCGTCGCTTGGTACAGAAGCTGACTCAGCGCGGCGTGCGCATCGAGTTCCTGAAGGAGGGCCTGGTGTTCACTGGCGAGGACTCGCCGATGGCCAACCTGATGCTGTCGGTGATGGGGGCCTTCGCTGAGTTCGAGCGCGCCCTGATCCGCGAGCGGCAGCGTGAGGGCATCGCCTTGGCCAAGCAGCGTGGCGCGTACCGGGGCCGCAAGAAAGCCCTGTCCGATGAGCAGGCTGCTACCCTGCGGCAGCGAGCGACGGCCGGCGAGCCCAAGGCGCAGCTTGCCCGCGAGTTCAACATCAGCCGGGAAACCCTCTACCAGTACCTCCGCACGGACGACTGACACATGCCGCGTCGCTTGATCCTCTCGGCCACGGAGCGGGACACCCTGCTTGCGCTGCCGGAAAGCCAGGATGACCTGATCCGCTACTACACCTTCAACGACTCCGACCTGTCGCTGATCCGCCAGCGACGCGGCGACGCCAACCGCCTCGGCTTCGCCGTGCAGCTCTGCCTGCTGCGCTACCCCGGTTACGCGCTGGGAACCGACAGCGAGCTGCCCGAGCCGGTCATCCTGTGGGTGGCGAAGCAAGTCCAGGCCGAGCCGGCGAGCTGGGCAAAGTACGGCGAGCGCGACGTGACCCGTCGCGAGCATGCCCAGGAACTGCGCACCTACCTGCAACTGGCCCCGTTCGGCCTGTCCGACTTCCGCGCCCTGGTGCGCGAGCTAACCGAGCTGGCCCAGCAGACCGACAAAGGCTTGCTGCTGGCCGGTCAGGCCCTGGAGAGCCTACGGCAGAAACGACGCATCCTGCCGGCGCTGAGCGTGATTGACCGGGCCTGCTCGGAAGCCATTGCGCGAGCCAATCGGCGGGTCTACCGCGCCCTGGTCGAACCACTCACGGACTCGCATCGGGCCAAGCTGGACGAGCTGTTGAAGCTCAAGGCCGGCAGCAGCATCACCTGGTTGACCTGGCTGCGCCAGGCACCGCTGAAACCCAACTCTCGGCACATGCTGGAACACATCGAGCGGCTGAAGACATTTCAGTTGGTGGACTTGCCCGAAGGCCTGGGCCGGCACATCCACCAGAACCGCCTGCTCAAGCTGGCCCGCGAGGGTGGGCAGATGACGCCCAAAGACCTCGGTAAGTTCGAGCCGCAGCGCCGCTACGCGACCCTGGCCGCCGTGGTGCTGGAGAGCACCGCGACCGTGATCGATGAGCTGGTCGATCTGCATGACCGCATCCTGGTCAAGCTGTTCAGCGGCGCGAAGCACAAGCATCAGCAGCAGTTCCAGAAGCAGGGCAAGGCGATCAACGACAAGGTGCGCCTGTACTCCAGGATCGGCCAGGCGCTGCTGGAAGCGAAGGAAAGCGGCAGCGACCCCTATGCCGCCATCGAGGCGGTGATTCCCTGGGACGAGTTCACCGAGAGCGTCAGCGAGGCCGAGCTGCTGGCCCGGCCGGAAGGCTTCGACCACCTGCACCTGGTCGGCGAGAACTTCGCCACCCTGCGCCGTTACACGCCGGCCTTGCTGGAGGTGCTGGAACTGCGCGCCGCGCCGGCCGCGCAAGGCGTGCTGGCAGCCGTGCAGACCCTGCGTGAGATGAACGCCGACAACCTGCGCAAGGTGCCGGCCGATGCACCCACGGCCTTCATCAAGCCGCGCTGGAAGCCGCTGGTGATCACCCCGGAAGGCCTCGACCGGAAATTCTACGAAATCTGCGCCCTGTCCGAGCTGAAGAACGCCCTGCGCTCCGGCGACATCTGGGTCAAGGGCTCGCGGCAGTTCCGCGACTTCGACGACTACCTGCTGCCGGCCGAGAAGTTCGCCGCACTCAAGCGCGAGCAGGCCCTGCCCCTGGCGATCAACCCGAACAGCGACCAGTACCTGGAAGAGCGTTTGCAGCTGCTGGACGAGCAGTTGGCCACCGTCACCCGCCTGGCCAAGGACAACGAGCTGCCCGATGCCATCCTCACCGAGTCAGGGCTGAAAATCACCCCGCTGGATGCGGCGGTGCCGGATCGGGCGCAGGCGCTGATCGACCAAACCAGCCAGTTACTGCCGCGCATCAAGATCACCGAACTGCTGATGGACGTGGACGACTGGACGGGCTTCAGCCGCCACTTCACCCACTTGAAGGACGGGGCCGAGGCCAAAGACAGGACGTTGCTGCTGTCCGCAATCCTCGGTGATGCGATCAACCTCGGGCTGACCAAGATGGCCGAGTCGAGCCCCGGCCTGACCTACGCCAAGCTGTCCTGGCTGCAAGCCTGGCACATCCGCGACGAAACCTATTCGGCGGCCTTGGCCGAGCTGGTCAACCACCAGTATCGCCACGCCTTTGCCGCCCACTGGGGCGACGGCACGACCTCATCCTCCGATGGCCAGCGCTTCCGCGCGGGTGGCCGGGGCGAGAGCACCGGGCACGTCAACCCGAAGTACGGTAGCGAGCCGGGACGGCTGTTCTATACCCATATCTCCGACCAGTACGCGCCGTTCAGCACCCGCGTGGTGAATGTCGGCGTCCGCGATTCCACCTATGTGCTCGACGGCCTGCTGTACCACGAGTCCGACCTGCGGATCGAGGAGCACTACACCGACACGGCCGGCTTCACCGATCACGTCTTTGCCCTGATGCACCTGCTAGGCTTCCGCTTCGCGCCGCGCATCCGCGACCTCGGCGAAACCAAGCTGTACGTGCCGCAGGGCGTGCAAGCCTACCCGACGTTGCGCCCGCTGATCGGCGGCACCCTGAACATCAAGCACGTGCGTGCCCACTGGGACGACATCCTGCGCCTGGCCAGCTCGATCAAGCAGGGCACCGTCACCGCCTCGCTGATGCTGCGCAAGCTCGGCAGCTACCCGCGCCAGAACGGACTGGCCGTGGCCCTGCGCGAGCTGGGCCGGATCGAGCGCACGCTGTTCATCCTGGACTGGCTGCAAAGTGTTGAACTGCGCCGCCGCGTGCATGCCGGCCTGAACAAAGGTGAGGCGCGCAACTCGCTGGCCAGGGCGGTGTTCTTCAACCGCCTTGGGGAAATCAGGGATCGGAGCTTCGAGCAGCAGCGCTACCGGGCCAGCGGCCTCAACCTGGTGACGGCGGCTATCGTGCTGTGGAACACGGTGTACCTGGAACGCGCCACCCAGGGGTTGGTCGAGGCCGGCAAGCCGGTGGACGGCGAGCTGCTGCAATTCCTGTCGCCGCTGGGCTGGGAGCACATCAACCTAACCGGCGATTACGTCTGGCGGCAGAGCCGCAGACTGGAAGACGGGAAGTTTCGGCCCTTACGGATGCCCGGAAAACCTTAGCGTACGATTTTTTCCGAATTCTGCGGGCTCCCCATCATGGATGCCGAGCGAACCCGCGTCCTGTGGGTGGGGCACGGCAACAGCCGGGCCGCTATCCGTCCCTTCTTCGAGCAGCTCGGCGAGCGATGCCAGCAGATTGAAGCGGTGGCGATGGACATGA
>NZ_PQLN01000177.1:0-3812 GCF_002919855.1 Aeromonas sp. ASNIH8
CGACGGCGCTCGGCCCCTGTTAACACTTCGACCATCTTCTCGTTGTGACTAGTACTGAACATAGCTCCAAGACTACCTCTTAAGTTAAGAGGGGCGAAGTGTCTGGATCTTCAAGGGGCCAATCTAAACACCAACACTCATAGTGGGGAGGATAGTTCCATCCCCCCCACAGCAGAATTATCACCTGAGCAACATTAAAGAAGCATTAGTCTTTTTCAAAATACCTGTTGTCGTACTTCCCACAATGAACTGCCTGATCCGAGAGTGACCGTAAGCCCCCATCACGATAAGGTCGCAGCCCACCTCGGCGGTATGCTGGCAAATCACTGGCACCACCTCTCCTTGCAGCAGCATTGCTTCAACTCTGATACCTGCACTTTTCAACACCTGTTTGGCTTGTGCCAGCTGCCGTTCGTGCTCGTCACTTGGTTCGCCAACCATCACCAGCTCACACTCAAGCCCCTTGAGCAGTAGGCTGCTTGCGATCAACTCCAGTACCTTCTTGGCAGTCGGGCTTGCGTCATAGGCAAACAGGAAGCGGCTTGGGGCCTGAAAGCCCGGCTGCACCACCATGATGGGATTAGCCAGGGTACGGATGACGCTCTCAATATTGCTGCCAATCAATTCGTGGGCATGGGCCGTGCCCTGCTTGCCCATGATCAACATCCGCATACCGGATGAGAGCTCCTGGGTCGTCTCTACCAGCTGGCCGTGGCGTTGCAGGGTCTCGACCCCTGTCATCCCCAAGCCAGCAAGATACTCCTGGCTGCTTTTGAGCAGCATCCGCCCCTGTTCATGGGCGAGGCGGCTGCGTTGATGATCCAGCTCGGCGAGCTCCTGGAGAAGAAGCTCGCGGCTGCCAAGACCAATATTGCCGGAGAGATCGCTGTGTCCTTCAAACTCGTTTTTTTCCAATACGTGCAGCAAGGTGACGGGTAACCCAGTATTGGCAGAGGCCCATGCCGCCGCATCACACACTGCTGTCATGGCTGGGGAGCCATCGATACAGGCAAAAATGTTTGTCATGATGAATTCCTTCTTGTGATCAGTGTCCAGCCAGCAGCTTTTCAACTTCTTCCGGCTTGTCGTGTACACCAAAGCGGTCAACGATGGTCGCGCTTGCTTCGTTCAGACCGATCAGCTCAACCTCGGTGCCCTCACGGCGGAACTTGATGACCACCTTGTCCAGCGCAGTGACAGAACTGATGTCCCAAAAGTGAGCGTGAGTCAGGTCGATCACCACTTTCTCCACCACTTCCTTGAAGTCGAATCCGGCAAAGAACTGCTCGGCACTGGCGAAGAACACTTGGCCGCGCACCAGATAGGTACGTACTTCACCACTGCGCTCACTATCACTTTTGACCAGCATGAAGCGGGCGACCTTGTTGGCGAAGAACAGTGAGGCCAACAGCACACCGACAAATACCCCGAGTGCCAGGTTATGAGTAGCCACAACTACGATAACCGTGGCTACCATCACGATATTGGTGGAGAGCGGGTGCTTTTTGAGATTGCGCAGTGAATCCCAGGAGAACGTCCCGATAGAGACCATGATCATTACGGCCACCAGTGCCGCCATGGGAATTTGGCGGAGCCATTCGTCCATGAACACCACCATCAGTATCAGGATCACCCCCGCAGCAAAGGCCGAGAGGCGGCCACGGCCACCGGATTTGATGTTGATGATGGACTGACCAATCATGGCGCACCCCGCCATGCCACCCATCAGGCCCGCACCGATATTGGCAATCCCCTGGCCCTTGCATTCACGATTGCGGTCGCTCTGGGTATCGGTCAGATCATCGACAATCGCTGCCGTCATCATGGATTCGAGCAGACCGACCACGGCCAGACCTGCGGAATATGGGAAGATGATCGCCAGCGTCTCCAGATTGAGCGGCACTTCGGGCCACAGGAAGATGGGCAGAGTATCGGGCAGCTCGCCCATATCGCCTACAGTACGGATATCGATGCCCATGGTGATGGCGACTGCCGTCAGGATGACGATGCAGAGCAGCGGAGAAGGCACTAGCTTGCCAACCACCGGAATAAGCGGGAACAGATAGATGATGCCAAGGCCAGCTGCTGTCATGGCATAGACCTGCCAGGTGACGTTGGTGAGCTCAGGCAACTGGGCCATAAAGATGAGGATCGCCAGCGCATTGACGAAGCCGGTGACCACGGAACGGGAGACAAACCGCATCAGGCTGCCGAGCTTCAAGTAACCAGCCGCGATCTGGAGTACCCCAGTGAGCAGAGTTGCTGCCAGCAGATATTGCAGGCCATGCTCTTTGACCAGGGTCACCATCAGGAGTGCCATTGCGCCTGTGGCTGCCGAGATCATGCCTGGACGACCGCCAACAAAGGCTATGACCACGGCGATACAGAAGGAGGCATAGAGGCCGACTTTGGGGTCTACTCCAGCAATAATGGAGAAGGCGATGGCTTCTGGGATCAGCGCCAGGGCGACCACGATTCCGGCTAACAGGTCACCACGGATGTTGGAGAACCACTCTTGTCTTGCACGTTCTAGCATGGGGGGATTTTCTCGCTTGTTTAGGATCCATAGCACAACGCACCCATCGACTTGGGGGTCAGATGGAGTTCGGGCAGGATCAGATTGTTGTATTGGGATCTAATGGGTGTAAAAAAGCGCTCCGGTTGTGACAACCAGAGTCAGGCGGCAGGAGCCGCAGAGGGAGGGGTTAGGGCGGCGTTACAGTCACGCCAGTATGCAATTTGTTCATGGGCTGCGGATGATAGCAGAGAAGCGCTTGCACAGGTAGGGTTATCGTGCCTAGCAAAAACACCTTTTAAATTTTCCGCCCTACAGGGCGAATATAACCACATCTTAACTGAGGTTACATTTCTGTTTTCTGTTTTCTGTTTTCTGTTTTCTGTTTTCTGTTTATATGAATCTAATTTATTACTGAGTGATGGAGCATTGATGTCTTAAGCTAAGTTAAGGAACTTTAATTTATCAGTGCTCTTTAAATTTCATTTATTTAAAAAAATAGCTTATGGGGGGGTAGTAAAACTGGTTTCTCTTCGCTGCGCAGCAGCGGAATGTTGAAATGGAAAAAATTAATTTATAGCTCTCATAATTAGTAAATGGACAGTTTTCCGAATTTTTCAAGTGGGGGGATGTGAAAAAGTTTGAAAATAATTCTGTTTGGTGGAAATTTGGCCAATCTGGATGGTTTTATTCTCACCGCCCCCCGACTTATTGCTTATACGCAAACCCCATGCCTAATCCGTCCCACCAGATCGACAACAGCCTGAACCCCCATCGGTGTATTCAGCAATGTGGCTGGAGTCACGCCACCGAGGCCCCAGGCTGGTCTGTTTAGCCATGACAACGCCTTGGCAGTATCGTTCTTGTTGAGGGATAGTGCCGCATCGAGTGCCTGTACAACGCCGTATACCCTAGCACCCTGAGAGATTGATAGGGGGGCCCCAATCCTCAGCTTGCGAGCAACAGTGTGGCGGCTAATGCCTGCTAGGCGGCATATCAAACCTATGTCTGCACTCATCAATTCAGCCAGTCGATGAATGCTGCCAGGAGCTACGCCAGCCATGATCCATAGATGCGACCCCAACGGGTCGCTGGGGATCCCAAGAGAGCTAGATAGCGTCATCACAGAGGCTTCGGTCTTACCTGGATGATAACTGGAATAGGACATGATCATGTACAGGATCTTTAGCTACAACCAATTGAAATAGATAGAAAAAAGGCTTCGTTTGTGATCTGATTTAATCGCAAAAAAAAACCGACACGCCCGAAGCCATGACTATTATCAATGCAACCCAGT
>NZ_PQLN01000178.1:0-3734 GCF_002919855.1 Aeromonas sp. ASNIH8
ATTTCCGCCACCTGCTGGAGCAGCATCAACTGGCCCGCCAATTGTTCAAGACCATCAATCGCTGGCTGGCCGAAGCAGGCGTCATGATGACTCAAGGCACCTTGGTCGATGCCACCATCATTGAGGCACCCAGCTCGACCAAGAACAAAGAGCAGCAACGCGATCCGCAGATGCATCAGACCAAGAAAGGCAATCAGTGGCACTTTGGCATGAAGGCCCACATTGGTGTCGATGCCAAGAGTGGCCTGACCCACAGCCTAGTCACCACCGCGGCCAACGAGCATGACCTCAATCAGCTGGGTAATCTGCTGCATGGAGAGGAGCAATTTGTCTCAGCCGATGCCGGCTACCAAGGGGCGCCACAGCGCGAGGAGCTGGCTGAGGTGGATGTGGACTGGCTGATCGCCGAGCGCCCCGGCAAGGTAAGAACCTTGAAACAGCATCCACGCAAGAACAAAACGGCCATCAACATCGAATACATGAAAGCCAGCATCCGGGCCAAGGTGGAGCACCCATTTCGCATCATCAAGCGACAGTTCGGCTTCGTGAAAGCCAGATACAAGGGGTTGCTGAAAAACGATAACCAACTGGCGATGTTATTCACGCTGGCCAACCTGTTTCGGGCGGACCAAATGATACGTCAGTGGGAGAGATCTCACTAAAAACTGGGAATAACGCCTTAAATGGCGAAGAAACGGTCTAAATAGGCTGATTCAAGGCATTTACGGGAGAAAAGATCGGCTCAAACTGAAAAAATGAAATGACTGAGTCAGCCGAGAAGAATTTCCCCGCTTATTCGCACCTTCCCTAGCCCGCCTGGCTTACCAACATATAAGGCGTCAGGATGATGCTGAACATGAAGGCTGCTATACACCGGATATGCGTGATAATGCCGAATATGCACGCAATGCAATTCTGACTGCATTGTTGGAGTCACAAGGAGAAGAAGGATGGCAAGTTAAACATGATATGGCCATTGACCCCCTATTTTCTCATTTTAAAGATCGGATTCTGGCATTAGCTCAGGAAGCATGGGCCAAAGAAATTGATTCGGTACTCTTGGATGAACAGCAATGTCGTGAACTCGAACATAAAGGTGAACTTCCACTGACTACTAATGCGGCTATGTTCACCTTGCTGCATGATCGCTTGGCTGATCTTGATGAATTATTAAATAGCGATGAGTCGCCACGTGAACTGTGGGCTGAAATACATCAAGAAAAATTAATGCGGCGTGCAATTGCACAAGAATTACAGCATGCTTCCAATGGGCTTTATAAGGTTGTTCAAGAAGCAGTGACTGCAGATGAAAAAGAGACCGATATTCGTCTTTGCTCACTTGCATCCAATTATGAAGCTGTAATCGAGTTGAAAATTGAGGATGGTAACAGGTGGTCAGCCAACGTCTTGCGAGAAACTATTAGGGAGCAGCTGGCAATTAAATACCTTTCTCTGGAGACCCGCTGCTCAGGCGCTTTGGTTATAACTCTATCTAAGAACCGCTATTGGCAGCATCCTGATAGCGGGGAAAGAATCGGCTTAGAAGAGCTCAAGGAGCTGTTGGATGATGAAGCCAGACGTGTAGAGCGGGAAATGGGAGGTGCAGTTTCATTGACCATACATGTACTGGATCTTAGACCGAGGCTGCTGACAGAAAAGCAGTCTCGGTCTGGGGTGATGAAGAAAAGGGTTAATCCTGCGTAAAGTTGCCAGTCTTTTGAACAGGATTTATCTCAGGCTGCAGTGAGAAATAGCTTCCAACCAGTACCTTTGGTAGGGTCTTTTCAGCACAATCTCCCACGGTGTTAGCTTTTGATCAATTAGCGAGATGTCGAGGGTTATGGTCACTTCAACCACGCCGCGCCGCCTCGATGGTGGCAATGTCAATCTTGTCCATTTGCATCATGGCCTCGAAGGCGCGTCTCGCTGCCTCGGGGTCGGGATCGCTTATCGCCTCGATGAGGACCTGAGGGGTGATCTGCCAGGAGATGCCCCACTTGTCCTGACACCAGCCGCACTCGCTCGCCTGACCGCCGCTGTCGATGATGGCGTACCAGTAGCGATCCGTCTCGGCCTGGTCCTGGGTGGCCACCTGAAACGAGAACGCCCAGTTGTGGCGGACCCCGGGCCCGCCGTTGAGGCCGAGGCAGGGGATCCCCATCACCCTGAACTCGACCGTCAGCACATCCCCTTCCTTGCCGGCGGGATAGTCGGCCGGGGCCCGGTGTACGGCACCGACGGCGGAGTCGGGGAAGAGGCTGGCGTAAAACCGTGCCGCCTCCTCGGCATCCCCGTCATACCAGAGGCAAATCCTGTTCTTGACTGGTCTCATTGTGTCGCAGCTCCATCCTGGTGTTTGTCCTTCGACGCCCGTGAGCGGGCGCCCCGATGGGTATCCTGCCGCCCGCAGCGCCTGCTGCTTCGCTGGGTGACAAGCCAGCCTGTACGCCGTTTGCCACCCGCTTGGGGCTTGCATGATGGGGTCAAGTGTAGTGGCATGGGGATCCTGGTCACCAGGCCGGGAGCCGGCATGAAGGCCGCAGCAAGAGAGGAGTCTGCCATGGACAGTACCCAGCGATTCTCGACCCGGGTCGAGGCCTATGTGAAATATCGACCCGGTTATCCCGCCGCCATGCTGGATTTTCTGGCAAGGGAGCTGGCCATGGGGCCAGAGGCCCAGGTGGCGGACATCGGCGCGGGCACCGGCATCCTGACCGCCCTGCTGGCCCCCCGGGTCGCGCGGGTCTGGGCGGTGGAGCCCAACGACGATATGCGGGCTGCCGCCAAACGGCTGCTTGCCCAGGTGGGGAACATCGGCTGGCTGCACGGCAGTGCGGAAGCCACGGGCCTGCCCACGGGGGCGATGGATCTGGTCACGGTCGCCCAGGCGTTTCACTGGTTCGATCGCGCGGCTTTTCGGCAGGAGTGCCAGCGGCTGCTCAAGCCCGGTGGCCAGGTCGCCCTCATCTGGAATGACAGGCTGACGAACACCCCGTTTCTCAAGGCCTATGAAGAGGGGCTGCACGCCTACTCGGGGGATTACGAGGAGGTCAATCATCGCAACCTCGGCGAGGCGGATTTTCGCGCCTTCTTCACCGGGGAGTACCGGCTCGATCGCTTCGAGAACAGCCAGCTGTTCGATCTTGACGGGGTGCTTGGACGGCTCAACTCCTCCTCCTATGCGCCTGTGGCGGGCACGCCGGCCCACGATCAGATGACGGCGCTCGTTCGCCGCGAGTTTGCTCGCCATGCCGTTGACGGCAAGATAGCCTTCAACTATTGCACCCTGGTCTACAGTGGCCGGGTGTAGCCCCGTTCAGCGCTGACATCCGCAGTGAAAAGGCCCCCGCCACTGATGGCGAGGGCCTTGTTTCATTTTGGTGGTCTGTATCCGAGCGATGCGAAAGAGACCGTCGCGCGGCGAAGGGGCGGTATCAGCCCTGATCGATGCCGAGGATGGCCATGGCCTTGGCCAGGGTATCGACCGATTCCTGATGCTTGCCCGCGTTGTGCAAGGTCTCTCCGTCCGCTCTCAACTGTTTTACCTCGGCCAGTTGCTCGGCACTGAGGGCGGGGCCTGCGGCCAGGGCGTCGTCTATCTTCTTCATGTCCATGGGGCAGTGGAAGGCGAGGGCGCTGCCGCAAGAGAGCAGGGCGGCCAACAACAGCATGAGTCTCATCTTTCGGATCTCCATGTGGGGTTCCCGTCAAGCATAGCCCCGCAGGGGGAGGGC
>NZ_PQLN01000179.1:0-3662 GCF_002919855.1 Aeromonas sp. ASNIH8
ACCGCCGTGTTGATGACCTTCTCCGAGCCCATCCCTTTCGATTCTATCGACAATCAACCGGTTGACCTGCTCTTTGCATTGCTGGTGCCGGAAAGCGAGTGCAAGCAGCACCTCAAGACTCTTTCCCGCCATCTCTGCGATCTCTTGGGAATACACATGCACAACACAGCGAAATGGTTGATGAGTCTCTCGGTCTGTGCCCTTCTGATGGCCTGCGGCGGTGACAAGACCACCGGCAAGGCCTGTCTCGGGTCAAACAACGACACCCTGGTGGAGGGGATGCAGGACAAGTGCAAGGCGGGGGACATTGTCGCCACCAAGCACCCGGCCTATTTCTGCGATTTCAACTACGCGGTCACCTTCAACAGCTACAACTCCGCGATTTGCGTCTACTCCGGCGGCCTGAAACCGGAGAGAACCACGGAAAAATCATGACTGGCGACCCATTTTCCCCGTCTGACACGAAGAGGGCGGCAGGATATGTGGTCAATGCCCGGGCGGCGGTGCCGCCCAGGCCATCCGGGGGCGGCTTATCCCCTATTTCACCCGCATCAGACGGTGATGCTGCCCGGCGCACTCGAGCTGAAGCACCTGGGATCGGGCCATGGCTTCCACCCTGGCCAGCATCTCGGCGCTGTAGCCCTTGCGACGCATCCATTGCAAGGGCTCCTCGAAGCCACCTTCGTTGACCACGAAGGTATCTGTGTAGGACTCCTTGACGATGCTGACCACCCAGATGCGCTGCTGAAACTCGCAGAGTCCGGCCATCAGGGTGGCCGCCCGCCCGGCAAGGGCGCGCACACGGCGGACAAGAAGATGAACCATGGTATGGGCTCCGAACTGATAAAAGGGAAAACAGACTGGCACCCGGGTGGACGCGCCACCCTGTGCCCTCTCAACCCGCCCCGCTGCTATCGCGGGGCAGACACCTGACTGGAAGGGGGCGGGTTACCGCCCTTCCCTGCGGCCCGGCGCTGGCGCTTGACCGCATACATGCTCGCATCAGACCGGTTCAACGCCTCCTCGACGCTGACCTCGGCCGGCATCACGGCCACCGCCCCCACGCTGGCACCGGGATAGTGAATCACCTTGTCCCCCACCGGCAGTGACAGCACGCTGTGCTCGAACAGGCGCTGGCGAAACGCCGCCACCGCCCCGTCTAGCGTGTCGGCGCCCGGGAAAGGCCCCATGCCCACGGCCACGAACTCGTCCCCCCCAAAGCGGGCCAGCAGATCGCCGCCGCGCAGGGTCTCGCTCAGTTGCCGCGCCATGGCGGTGAGCAGCCTGTCCCCCGCCTCGTGGCCATGCTCGTCGTTGATGGCCTTGAAGCCATCGAGATCCACAAAGGCGATGAGCACCGGATGCCCCGCCCGCTCCGACAACGAGAAGAGGCGGGTGAGCTCCAGCATCAGGGCGCGGCGATTGGGGAGCCCGGTGAGGGGATCGGAGAGGGCCAGGCGCGAGAGCTCGTCGTTGGCCTGCTGCAATTGCCGCAGCAGTTGCTCCCGCTCCACCTGTTCGGCAATCAGGTGCGCGAAGAAGGCGATGAGCTGCTGCGCCCCCGCCACCGCGGGCTTTTGTTCGGTACTGGCGCCGCACAGGGTGCCATAGAGGGAGCCGGTAGAGGTGCGCACCGGGCTGCTCAGATAGGAGCGAATGCCGAGCTCGCTGGCCGCCTGGGAGTCCCCCCACAGAGCGGCGACGTCGTCGGTGTAGCCAATCTCATCGTCGATGGCACGGCGACACAGGGTATCGCTCCACTCCACCGTCATCCCCTCGGGGATCTGCAGCCCGGCCGCATTGCGGGCAAACAGAACATGCTGGCTGCTTTGCCCGAGGTCAATCTCGGTGAGATAGGTCGACTCCAACCCGGTCACCGACTCCAGCATTTCCAGCAAAGGGCGGGTCAGACTCTCCAGATCCCGCGCCTTGATCACTTGCTCCGAGAGCGCCAGCAATAACTTGTCCATGCCTACCTCCACAACTGCGTGCATCTGATGGGCGACCACCTTAGCCAACTCGGGGCGGGCCCGACAAGCGGGAGACCACGATTGACCGGGGGAAAGATCGATTTGTTCACATTTTGGCATAACCGGACCCCAAGCGGCGTCGCCATGCGAAACACAGGGACACAACCCTGCCCTCGCCCCTGGGTGCCGGGTCGATTCCCGCCGCGTATTCGCCCACGGTCACCATCCCCTCTCCCCTTGAGGGAGAGGGTCAGGGTGGGGGGTCACTCACCGTCATTTGGCATGGCTACGCCGTAGGGTCGATTAGCGAAGCGTAATCGTCCGCAGTAACCATCCCCTCTCCCTTTCGAGAGAGGGCTAGGGTGAGGGGTCGGTAACGTCATTGCCTGGCGAATGCCGCCCCACGCCTGAATGGCATGGCTTCGCCGCGCAGGACACGAGGGCGCTGCCCTCGACGGGGTTTCGCCCGCCAGCCTCGGAGACTTCGGTTTGATCCTCTCCCCCCTTGCGGGAGAGGGTTAGGGTGAGGGGGTCGGTAACGTCATTGCCTGGCGAATGTCGTCCCACGTGTGAATGGCATGGCTCCGCCGCGCAGGACGCGAGGACTCCGTCCTCGACGGGGTTTCGCCCGCCAGCCTCAGCGACTTCGGTTTGATCCCCTCTCCCCTTGGGGGAGAGGGTCAGGGTGAGGGTCGGTAACGTCATTGCCTGGCGAATGCCGCCCCACGCCTCAATGGCACGGCTTCGCCGTGCAGGACACGAGGGCGCGGCCCTCGACAGGGTTTCGCCCGCCCACCTCGGAGACTTCGGCTTGATCCCCTCCCCCCTTGCGGGAGAGGGCTAGGGTGAGGGGTGGGTAACGGCATTGCCGGGTGCAATGTCGTCCCACGCCTCCATGGCATGGCTTCGCCGTGCAGGACACGAGGGCGCTGCCCTCGATGGGGTTTCGGCTTTGTCCCCTCTCCCCTTGGGGGAGAGGGTCAGGGTGAGGGGTGGGTAACGGCATTGCCTGGCGAATGCCGCCCCACGCCTCAATGGCACGGCTTCGCCGCGCAGGACGCGAGGACTCCGCCCTCGACGGGGTTTCGCCGCAGCTGCGCGGCTTGGCGAGTGACTTTTCTTTGCGTGGCCAAAGAAAAGTCACCAAAAGAAAGGCCACCCCCACTTGTTCGCCCTCCTGCGTCGGGTTCCCTCGGTTCAGGCAAAAGGTCTGGCGGAACGACGCAGACGGTACATCCCTGTACCGCCTGCGTCTGCGCCGTCGTCCATGACGGCGCTCCTGACCTTGTGCCCTCACCTCGGCGAACAACAGGGGGGCAACACCCAACCCGCAGCACCGAGGCCAGTTAATTGACCATGACCTTGTGTTTGCGGGGTCAGGGTCGGGAGGGCTGTTCTCTCAGAGCCAACCCCTCACCCACCCCATGGCGAGACCAGATTGTCGCACCTATGCAACAGATTTCATCAATATGGTTGCATAGGTGAAAAAATCATGGTGAATACAACTGCAAGCAGCAGATATCCCTATCGGGAAACGGCTGTATATAGACGGTCCAATAGTGAATCAGGGCGAGATCGTGAACATTTTGTTAAAAATTAAAAATAGTTTTTTGCCTACAAAACAAATACTTATAGGCCTGTGATATGCAGTTAACTTTATAGTCAGGATCGCCTTCACACTTTTTAATCGTC